>JAJDEX010000317.1 GCA_029259575.1 Planctomycetota bacterium
CGCCGCGCCGGCACCGAGGAACTGCTGCTGACCTATCCGTTGCGCACGGGCCAGGTCGTGATGGGCAAGTTCCTGGCGCTGTGGGTCCTGATCGCCTTGCTGACGACGTTGACCGTCGTGCCGGTCGCGATCACCGTCGACCGCATCGGCGACCTGGACTGGAGCACCGTCGGCACCGGACTCGTCGGCGCGATCGTGTTGGGCGGCTCGTACGCCGCCGTCGCGCTGCTGCTGTCGGCCAGCACGCAAGAACAGCTCGTGGCCTTCCTGCTGGGCGCGTTGTTGCTCAGCGGCCTGTGGCTCCTACGTCTGATGTTGGGCGTGTTCCCGCCCGATTGGGCCGCCGCCCTCGACTACGCGACGCCGTCCGCGCACTTCCTGGACAGCGCCGCACGCGGCGTCGTCGACGTACGCGACCTCGTCTACTTCCTGTGCCTCGCGGGCGCCGCACTGTACGGCAACGTGTTGCTCGTCGAACGCCGGAGGTGGGGCGGATGAGCGCGGTGCGCGATCGTCGTTCCGAACGCTGGAACGGTTGGCTGACCCTGCTGCTCGTGCTGGGCGTCGTTCTCGTGGCGAATCGTGTGGCGCGGCGCGAGTTGGCCGTGCGTATCGACCTGTCCGAGGATCAGCTGTTCGCGATCTCGGATGCGACGCGTTCGACGATGGAGCGGCTCGAGGACACGCTGTCCGTGCACGCCTTCTTCACCGGCGATCTGCGTTCCGGCACCGAGGCGATGCAGGCAGCCCAACTCGAGGCGCAACTCGAGGAGTTCCGCGTCCTGGCGGATGGGCGCATGACGCTCGACGTGCGCGACCCATCGATCTCGAGCCAGGCCCTCAACGATGCCTCACAGCACCGCATCGTGCCGCACGCGACGTCGTACTCCCACGGCACCGGCGTGTCCGAACAGGACGTCTGGCGCGGGCTCTTGCTGCGCTATCGAGGTCGCACCGAGGCCATCGCCTGGGTCTCGCCGTGGACGCTCGAGGGCGACTTCGTCGGCGCCGTTCATCGCTTGCTGTCGGACCAGCGGCCGCGCATCGGGTGGTTCGGGGAACCGTTCGCCCCGTCCGGCGAGGACCGCGTCTTCGGGACCTTCGCGCAACTGCGGCGGCACCTCAGCGTGCGCTTCGACCTGGAGGAGGTCTTCGACCTCGACATCGGCGATCCGGTGTCGGACGAGATCCAGGTGCTGGTCGTCATGCGACCCAAGAACCTGCACCCGCGCGAGGTCTACGCCATCGACCAGTTCGTCCAGGGCGGCGGCAAGCTGATCGTGCTCGTCGACCAGGTGCGCATGCGCTTCGACATCGTGAACAACCGCCCCGACGTGAGCGCGCAACACGCGCTGCGTGGGGATCTTGTGCCGCGAACCGGTATGGAGGCCATGCTGCTCGAGTGGGGTGCACCGGTCCTGCAGGCTCACGTCTGGGACGCGGGCTCCCCGGGTCGCCGGAACTGGGTCGTCGTCGAAGGCCCGAACCAGAAGGGCTTCGTCGAACCGCTCCAGAGCCCCGCCATCGTCGCTGTGCAAGCGGATGGTCTCGACGACACGTTCCTCCCGAGCTCCGGCCTGCAGGAGCTGGCGATGGGGTGGGTCCAGCCGATCGGCAAGGTGCAGCCTCCGGCAGGTGTGCAGCGCACCGACTTCGTCAAGAGCTCGCCGGACAGCTCCCAGGTCCCGTTGATCGGTGTGGCCGTCTCGCAGAAGGACGTCATCCGTGCGCGCACCGAAACGCAGCACGCGATGGGTCAAGGGCAACCCCAAGTCCTGGCTTGTCTCCTGGAGGGAACCTTCAAGACACCCTTCCACCGTGGTGCACCCGAGCCGCGCGATCCGCTGACGGCTTGGAGCCACGACGTTCCGATCGAGGTCACGACCGAGGTCGTCGAGAGCGGCACCAGGTCGACGCAGATCGTCGTGTTCGGCGACGCGGATTGGCTGCGCGATGCCCAGGACGTCACGACCGCAGGCAACGTCATCTTCAACCTCGGCGTGTCCCAGATCAGCGCGACCAACGTGTCGTTGTTCGACAACGTGCTCGACTGGCTCACGGGCAGCGAGGACTTGATCAGCATCCGCAACCGCGTGCCCAAGGACCGCCCGCTGCGCGATTTCCTGCAAGAGGAACTCGAGAGCGAAGGCCTGGTGAACGCGCCGATCGAACGTACGCAGGCCGAGTTGCGTCAACGCGCCGAGAAGCGTGAAGGCGCGGAAGCGCGCGCCGCGCGCCAGCGCTGGTTGACGATGGCGATCCCGGTCGGCGTCAGCCTGTTGCTGCTGATCGGCTTCGGCCTCCTGTGGAACCTGCTGCAACGGAGGAGCGCGTGAAGCTCGCCCGTCGCAACGTGGTGTTGTTGCTCGCGCTCGCGGGCCTGATCGCCGCCGACATCGGACTGCGCAAGGACCTCGGTCCCGAGCGCGCGATCGGCTCGCTCGTCGATGGACTGGACGTGCGCACGGTGATGCGCCTCGAGTTGAGCAAGCCAGGAGCCGAGTCGCTCGAGGTCCAGCGCGCGAACGTGGATGCCCCGTGGTCCCTGCCCGCCGCGTACGGCTATCCCGCCTTCGCGCAGCAGGTCGATTCGATCCTCAGCCAGGTCGCGAGCCTCTCGACCCTCGATCTGGTCGGCGAGGACACGGCCCAGCACGATCGCTTCGGCGTGGGGGACTCCGGCACGTTGCTGGTCCTGATGGACGAGCGCGGCCAGACGATCGCCGGCCTGGTGCAAGGCGCGGTCGCCCCGGATGGCGCCGCGACGTACGTGCGTCGCGCGGATCAGAACCAGGTCTACCGCATGCCCTCGACGCGTCCGTGGCCGACCGCGATGGCGGCGTTCCTGGACACGACCCTGGTACGCATCCCTTCGTCCGCTTCCGTGCAAGGCTTCCGTGCGAGCGGCCAGGCCCTGCCCGTCGAGGTCGTCGTCCGGCGCAACCGCACGTCCAGCGTGCGCCCGTGGGTGACGCCGGCCGAAACCGTTTTGTCCACGGACAAGGTCGAGCGGGGCGTGCTCGTGCGACTGAACCAACTCTTCCACACCGGCGTGATCGCCGCGGAGCCCTTGCCCGAGGACGGCGCAGACCTGTTGCGGTTCGAGATCGAGTTGGAGGGGATCGGGACCGAGGTCCTGCGCTTCGGGGAACCCCGTGCGGACGGTCGGATCCCCGTGTCGAAGGGGAGCGCCCCTTGGACGGTCGCCGTCGATGCGGCGGCCTTCGAGCCGCTCGTGAACGGGCTGCTCGACCTGGCCGGGAACTGAGCCTCCGAGGCGCCAGGGCGCCCCCGAATCGGGGTCTGGCGCAGGTTTCCCGGGCCCCACCGCGTGCGGCCACCCGTGCCCTGGGTACGCTCGCGGCCCGGGGTTCCGCAAACGCGAATCCGACCCTTTTGGCCGAGGGACCCCGGCACCAGGAACCATCAGCATGTCGATCGATTTCGAGCAGGAGTACGGTGTCAACGCGGGCTACGTCCAGGCGCTCTTCGAGTCCTGGCGTGAGGATCCCGGCGCCGTCGAGACGTCCTGGCGCCGCGTCTTCGAACGCTTCGCCCAGGCACCCGAACCCGTCGCGGACGTGCCGGTGGACGAGGACCCCGAACTCGAACGCCTCAAGGGCATCGCCGGTCGCATCGCGGCGAACATGGAGGCCAGCCTGTCGATTCCGGTCGCCACGTCAGTGCGGACGATGTCGGCCAAGGTCCTGACCGAGAACCGCAGTCTGCTGAACGAGCACCTGCTCGTGCGCGCCTACGGCAAGGCCAGCTTCACGCACCTGCTCGCCTGGGCGTTGGTGCGCGCGGTCGGAGAGATGCCGCGCGTGCAAAGCTCGTTCCTCGAGAAGGACGGCAAGCCGCACCGCCGCGTGCCGGAACACGTCGGCCTGGGCATCGCCATCGACGTCCCCGGACCGAACGGCCGCTCGCTCGTCGTGCCCTGCATCCCGAAGGCCGAGACGCTCGGTTTTCGTGGCTTCTTCGAGGCGTTCGAGGATCTGGTCGCGCGCGGTCGTGAAGGCCAACTGACGCAACAGGACTTCCGCGGAACGACCTGCACGCTGACCAACCCCGGCGGCTTCGGCACCTCGATGAGCGTGCCGCGTTTGATGCCCGGTCAAGGTCTGATCATCGCCGCCGGTTCGATCGGCGTGCCGCCCGAGATGGCTGGCATGGCTGCCGACCGACTTGCGCAACTCGCGCTGGGCCCGGTCACCACCTTGACCAGCACTTACGACCATCGCGTCGTGCAGGGTGCCGAGTCGGGCATGTTGTTGAAGCGGATCGATGCCTTGCTGCAGGGTGCCGATGGGTTCTACGACGACATCTTCAGCGCGTTCCGCGTGTCGTGGACTCCCGCCCGCGCGGGCAGCGATCTGCGCTCGACGACCGAGCGCGACGAGGGTGAGGTGCAGGCCAAGATCTGGCAGTTGATCAATGCTTACCGTTCGCGGGGCCACCAGATCGCCGACCTCGATCCGCTCGGGTACAAGCCGCACGTCGAGGAATCGCTCGACCCGGCGAGCTACGGGTTCACCGTGTGGGACCTGGATCGCACCTTCCTGGCGGGCGGCGTCGACGTGCGCTCGCGCATGACGCTGCGCGAGATCCTGGCCAGCCTGCGACGGGCCTATTGCCGCCGCTGGACGGTCGAGTACATGCACATCACGGACCGCGAACGCAAACATTGGATGCGGTCGCGGATCGAGGAGCAGGAGCGCCAGTTCGAGTTCGACGAACCGCACCGGATGCGGATCCTGGACCGCCTGTCGCGCGCCGAACACTTCGAGCGCTTCCTGGCGACCCGTTACGTCGGCAACAAGCGCTTCTCGCTCGAAGGTGGGGACACGTTGATCCCGGCGCTGGCCGAAGTGCTCGATCGCGCAGCCCACCATGGCGTCGATCGGGTCGTCATCGGCATGGCGCATCGCGGTCGGTTGAACGTGCTCGCCAACATCATGGGGAAGTCGCACCAGGACCTCTTCCGCGAGTTCGAGGCCGTGCTGTTGCCGTGGTCGCAAGAGGGGGCGGGCGACGTGAAGTACCACTTGGGCCAGGAGGGCACCTACACGACGCCCGACGGGAAGTCCGTCCACGTGCGCCTGTCCGCCAACCCGAGTCACCTCGAGGCCGTCGATCCGGTCGTCGGCGGCGAGGTGCGCGCGTTGCAGGACCAGCGCCCGACCGAGGAGCGTCCGCGCGTCCTCGCCGTCCTGATCCATGGCGACGCCGCATTCAGTGGTCAGGGGGTCGTGGCCGAGACGTTCAACATGTCCGAACTGCGCGCCTATGGTGTGCATGGCACCGTTCACCTCGTCGTGAACAATCAGATCGGGTTCACCGCGGGTCCCAAGGACCTGCGCTCGACCAAGTTCTGTACCGATGTGGCCAAGGGCGTCGAAGCGCCCGTGCTGCACGCGAACGGAGACTTCCCCGAGTCCGTGCTGCGTGCCGCGCGCGTCGCGGTCGACTACCGCATGGAGTTCGGCGGCGACGCGGTCATCGACATGGTCTGTTACCGGCGCTGGGGGCACAACGAGGGCGACGAGCCCGCGTACACCCAGCCCGTTCTGTACGGCCGCATCGCGCATCACCCGACGCCGCGCGAGAACTACGTCGGCCTCCTGGTGCGACGTGGCGTGATCGATGCCGACCGGGGCGCGCAACTCACCAGCGCGCACGAAGCGGAGTTACGACGTGCGCTCGAGGAGCAGAAGGCGACCCCGCTGCCCGAGCTGGCTCCGGACGATGTCATGGACCTCGACTTCGACGACCCCGCGGACTACGCAGCGGATCAGTCGATCGGCACAGCCGTGCCCGTCGATCGCTTGGTCGACGTCATCGATTCGTTGAACGCGCTGCCGGTCGATTTCGTCGCGCACCCGAACCTCTTGCGTCAATTGCGTCGCCGCGAGCGCATGGTGCGGGGCGAGCAGGGTCTGGACTGGGGGTGTGCCGAGGCACTCGCGCTGGGCACGCTCCTCCAGGACGGCGTTCCGATCCGCATCTCGGGCCAGGACTCCGGCCGCGGCACGTTCAGCCATCGCCATGCCGTGATCCGCGATCAGGTGACCGAGGAGGAGCACGTGCCCCTGCGCGCTCTCACGAACGGCGCCACGCAGTTCGAGGTCTGGGACTCCCTGCTGAGCGAGGAGGCCGTGCTCGGATACGAGTACGGGTACTCGGTGGCACGTCCCGAAGCCCTCGTCGTCTGGGAGGCGCAGTTCGGCGATTTCGTCAACGGCGCACAGATCCAGATCGATCAGTTCATCGTGTCGGGGCAAGCCAAGTGGCATCAGACCTCCGGTCTCGTGATGCTTCTGCCGCACGGCTACGACGGTCAAGGACCGGAGCATTCGAGCGCCCGTCCCGAGCGATTCCTCGCGGCCTGTTCCGCGGGGAACCTGATCGTCGCGAACTGCACGACGACCGCCCAGATCTTCCACCTCTTGCGGCGCCACGTGATGATCGGTCAACCGGCTCCGCTCGTCGTGTTCACACCGAAAGCCCTGTTGCGCGACAAGCGTGCGGCCAGCGAGGTCGGTGACTTGGCGACCGGGCACTTCCGCGAGGTCATCACCGAGGACGTGATCGAGCCGTCCGCCGTGAAGCGCGTCCTGCTGTGTTCGGGCAAGGTCTATTACGACCTTTTTGATGCG
>JAJDEX010000318.1 GCA_029259575.1 Planctomycetota bacterium
ACCTGGGCCGAGAGGTCGCGTTGAAGGTCCTGCGGCCGGAGTGCGCCGACAACCCCGCTCTCGTCGAGCGCTTCGTGGAGGAGGCGCAGATCGGCGGCCAGCTGCAGCACCCCGGCATCGTGCCCGTCTACGACCTCGGTATGTCGGAGGGCAGGCCGTTCTTCGCGATGAAATTGGTCAAGGGCAAGACGCTCGCGCAGGCGTTGACCGAGCGCGAGACCGTCGCAGCCGATCGCCGGCACTTCCTGGCGATCTTCGAGCAGATCTGTCAGACGATGGCCTACGCGCACGTGCGTGGCGTCGTGCACCGCGACCTGAAACCCGCCAACATCATGATCGGCTCGTTCGGCGAGGTGCAGGTCGTCGACTGGGGCATGGGCAAGGTACTGGAACGCGGAGGTGTCGCGGACGAGCAGCGCGCGGCCGAACGTCAGGTCGAGATCAGCATGATCGAGACCGTACGCAGCACTGGGCACGGCACGCAGTCGATCATGGGCTCGGTGATGGGCACGCCGGCATACATGCCACCGGAACAAGCGCGCGGCGACGTCGACGCGATGGACGCGCGCTCGGATGTCTTCGCACTCGGGGCGATCCTCTGTGAGATCCTCACTGGACTGCCACCCTACGTCGGAGACATGGGAGAGATGATCGGCATGGCCGCGATGTCGAATCTCGACGAGGCACACGACAGGCTTGCATCGTGCGGAGCGGACGGAGACCTCATCGAGCTGACGAAGCAATGCCTGTTGCCAGCGCCTGCTGCGAGGCCCAAGTCTGCGGAAGCTGTCGCCTCACAGGTTCACGGTTACCTCGCGCAAGCTGAGGCCAAGATCCACGAGGCACAGGTCGCGGCGGCGGAGGAGCGGGTTCGTGCTGGCGCTGCGCGGGCAAAGCAGAAGCTGGCGTTCGGATTGGTTGGAGTTGCCCTGGTCGGGCTGGCTGCTTCGCTGTGGTTCTGGAGCGATGCCGACACGCAGCGGGAAGTTGCTGAGACGGCCGCCACAAGCGAGATCAAGGCACGCGAACTCGCAGACGATCGAGCCGAAGAAGCGTCGGCGGCTCGCGACGAAGCCCGCGCCAACCTGGCCAACTTCAACCGCCTGTCTCACGTCGTGCGACTCGAAGCAGCGAAGGCGAAAGAGACTGGCCTCTACCCAGCCTGGCCATCCAAGAGCAACGCAATGCAGACGTGGCTCGACAACGAAGCCAAGGGCCTTATCGACTCGCTGCCCGAGCTTCGGTCGACGCTTGCGGCCCTCGAACGCAAAGCTCTGCCGCAGACCGAGGAGGAGAAGGTCGCGGCTCGGAGTGCGCACCCTCGCCGCGGTGAATTGCAGGCGCTCGAAGGCAAGCTCGCGGCCATGCGCCTTGCCAGTGAGGTTCGATCGGGCACTCGCAGACCCAAGACATTCGCTTTGGATGAGGCGGATCTCCCGACGGTTCACGGCGAACTCAACAACCTCGCATGGCCGCTGGTCGACCCCGAGCGCAAGGAGTTCGGGCGTGAATCGGAAGGTCTAGCACTTGCTCGCAAGGCAGTGAGTCTCGCACCGACTACCGGCGACGATAACGCGTTGGTGACGGATACGTTTGCATGGGCTCTGTTTGCGAACGGCCTCGACCAAGAAGCGTTCACCAGCAGCAAGGCTGCGCTGGCGGCTGCGTCCCAAGAGAATCAGGCCGAATACTCGGGCTATCTGACCAAGCTAGAAGCCGCGATTGCCGGCGCGGCTGGCGACGTCGCCACGAAGGCCATGGACACTCTCGAGAAGCAGGTCACCGACCTCGCTCTTGAGGTCTCGACGCGCACAGATTGGTCGTTCGGGGACGATGCGGACGGCTTCTTGCATTCGACGCTCCTGGAGCTTGCGGCGAACATCGAAGCGTTCGAGAAGACCGAGGTTGTTGCAGTCCGACAGCGCCTCGCGTGGTCGCAACAGCTCAACGACCTGTCCATCACTCGCCACCGCGAGAAGTGGAGCGAGGCTCGGCTGGCAATCATCGCCGCAGATGGCGTAACGGCGAGCAAGCTGTACGCGAGCCACCGATTCGAGCTGATACCGCAGATGGGCCTGGTGCCGATCGGGATGAACCCAGTCACGAAGCTGTGGGAGTTCTACCACCTGCGTTCGGCGTGGGATGGCACGTCGGATCCGGCGGAGATTGCGTTGCCTGCGCATCGCGAAGACGGCTCCATCGAAGTGACTGGTGACACGGGCATCGTGTTCGCATTGCTGCCGGGCGGCACGTACACCATGGGTGCGCAGAATACGGACCCAACGGGGCCGAACTACGACACCCAAGTACGACCCGAAGGAGCTTTGCACGAAGAAACTCTTGCTCCGTTTCTGCTGGCGCGCCACGAGCTGACTCAGGGTCAGTGGGCGCGACTGTGGAGTGGCGACGAAAGCGATCGGAATCCGAGCAACTACAAGTCTGGCCAGACTCCGGGCACCGTGCTCCTCACGTTGGCCCATCCGGTGGAGCTGGTCTCCTGGTTGATGAGCGTGCAACTGCTGACTCGCCATGGGCTAGTCTTGCCGAGCGAAGCACAATGGGAGTATGGCTGCCGCGGCAACACCGCGACGCCGTACTGGTGCGACCTTGCCGACCTGAAGGACTTCGCGAACGTCGCCGATGCCACGGCCCAGCGCGCCGGTGTCCCCTGGACCTGCGAGAATTGGTCGGACGGGCACACCGTGCATGCACCCGTGGGTACGTTCGGAGCCAACGGGTTTGGACTGCACGACGTGCATGGCAACGTCTACGAGTGGTGCCACGACCTCTATAGTGGCTCCTCCAACCGCTTCGCCCGTGGCGGCAGCTTCAACTCCTCCGCTGTGTTCGCGCGGTCGGCCCTCCGCAACCACTACGCACCGACGATCCGTGACAGCGGCATGGGCTTGCGCCCCGCCAGGACATTAAGGCTTCGCGACTGATCACCACTTCACTAACTACGGTGTCGCAAACTACGGTGTCGCACACCACACGGAAGTTTCCTTCGAGCCAGTACCGCACAAGGATCCGCATCACGCGGGGATCGTGAGCGCGAGGGCCTCGTGGGTGATCTCTGATACGCGCCCCGCATGTTCACGGTCCTCGATCACCGAGCGGCGGTGTACTTCGAGGTGTCGCGTCACCGTCCAGACGGTGATGTTGCAATGCCTCGCGATCCGGACGTGAGGGAGTGCGCAAAGGTCCCACAGAAGCGCCGTCAGCGCGACCTGAGGCCCACGCCATGCCTTGGAGCCGCTACCCACGAACCACTCGCCACGCACCTCGAGGTGATGCTCGCATACCGCGTCAGCCATTTTCCTCCAGGTTGGACGCAACCTCGCTCGCTATTGGACAGTTCTCTCACCAGAGGGCCCCATGGCACGCAAACCCCGCAACGACTCCGCCGGCACATGGTTTCACCTCATGAACCGGGGGATTGCCCGCAGAACGCTCTTCGAGACCGCCGAGGACATTCAGTTCTTCCTGGAGCAACTCGGGGAGGCGACGGACCGCGGCGAGCTGGAAGTTCACGCTTTCGCGTTGATGACGACGCACTATCACCTGCTCGTGCGCAGCCCAGTAGGAAAGTTGGGCGTGGCTATGCAACGGGTGCAGACCGGGTACTCCCGTACATTCAACCGCGGTCGCAAGCGCGATGGATCCCTGGTGCGAGGCAGGTTCACATCCAAGGAGGTGGACACCCATACCTACCGCTGCGCAGTGGTTCGCTACATCGATCGCAACCCGGTCTCAGCGGGACTCGTGACCCGGTCTGCGGACTATCCCTACGGCAGCGCACGGTGCTACGCTCGCAAGGGTGGCGAAGAGGTCGAGTGGCTTGAGCGCAGTTGGGTTGAGAGGGAGGTTCGTGAGAGGCTCCAGCTTTGCACCTATGACCCCAAGCGGTACGACGAGGTCTTTGGTCGGCTTCCGGGCGACCTCACTCGATGGGTCGAAGCGCGACTCGTTTCCCGCGCGACGCAGGACCCGATCGACGACCTGATTCGTGCGGCGCCCGATTCGATTCTCGATTGGATGCAACGCAAGGCGCGCCTCGCCGATGGAACCCAGCCTGGCCTGCCAGCGGTCTCACCGGAAGCTCTCGACGCCGCGATCGAAGCTC
>JAJDEX010000319.1 GCA_029259575.1 Planctomycetota bacterium
ATCCGGAACTCAGTCCGCCGGCGAACGCGCTGCCCGCCAGCGTCACGCTGTCCCCTTCGTGGTGCGGCTGACCGGGATCACAAACGATCTCGAGGTCCCCGCAGTCGCTGCCGATGCGCGTGATGTCGAGGTCCCCCATCGCGCCGGACTCGAACCCGGTGCTGAGGTGCAGCAGGATCTGCTGCCCGGCAAGCAGGGACGTCATGCTGAATTGGCTGATCTGGGCGGAGTTCAGATCGGACGCGACGCAGGTGCTGTTGCAGTCCGCGCCATCGAGCGCGTTCAGATGGACCTGGTACCACTCGAGGTTGCTCGTCAGATCGAATCGGTAGTTGCCGGCGCAAGGAACGGTCCAGAGGAAGAACTGGTCGAGGCTCTCGCCCAGGTCCTGGTGACAAGTGGAACCGGAGCCGGTCCCGGGCAGGTTCGAGGGCGCCATCCCCGTCATGTCCCAAGGGAACGTCCCGGTTCCGACCAGATGCACGGGATCATCGCAGTCGCTGCCGACCGGAGCCGGGGCGATCGCCAGATTGCAGATGCCCAGCCGCTCGGGTTGGGACTGGAATCCGTTCACTTGCACCCGATCGGACCGGATCTGAATCAGCACGTCCTGGCCCGCCGTCAAGCTCATGCCGCGCGGCATCGAACCCGAGTAGAACTGGTCGAAGCAGACCGCGCTGCAATCGGAACCGAGGTGCAGCTGGACTTCCATCGGGAAGTCGGATCCGACGTCCGACAGAACGAAGGTACCGTCCGAGGGTGCGGTCCAGGTGAGGAACACGTCCGACTCGTGGAACGGAACGAAACCGTTGTCGCACTGGGGGTTGTTGCCGAAGAACGCGCTGTTCGCCGCCCAGCTGTTGTCGACCGGGAACGTCCCGAATCCCGAGATCGGAGTCGGGGACGAGCAATCGTCGTTCGCGGGCGCGCCGGGATTCGAGCTCACGGTGAGCGATCCGGGACCGAAGGCCTCGCACGTCCAGTTCGCCACCTGAATCAGGTAGTCCTCACCTGCTCCGACCCCGACGATGCGGTTCCGCGCGGGACCGACCTCATGAATGGTCGTCACGGATCCGGTCCGATACGTCGCGGTGCAGTCCGAACCGTCGTAGACGAACAGGACCGGATACGCACCGGGCAGGTCGACCTCGAAGAGGTAGTCGTCGGCGGTCGGCGCGGTCCACGCATAGAAGAGATCGGCCAGGATGTACTCCGAAGTCGTCTCCTCTCCAGCTCCGAGGTCGTACCCCGACCAACGCGAAGTCGTCGCCGTCCCCAGATCGAACGCCCAGGTTCCGCTCCCGCTGATGGCCATCGGTGAAGAGCAGCGGTCGTTCACCGGAGGCGGGGTCGTCGTCGCGATCTCGAGCGTCCCCGTCATGTCGAACCAAGCGAGTCGAATCAGGTACGTGTCCCCTGCCGTCAACGTCCCAGCCTGGAAGGACGAGCCCGCCACGTCGTCGGCCTTGCAGTCCGAACTGACACCGAAGCACGTCGCGGAACAGTCCGTCCCTGCGAATAGGAAGATGTAAGGCGTCGCATTACGGTGCGGCAAACCGCTGGCCTGGGTCGCGGATGTCGTGAACTCGTATACGTCGGTCGCGGGTACGGTCCACAGGTAGAAGGTGTCCGCCGCGCTCGACAACATGGATGCCTCGCAGAGCCCGAAAGCACCTGGATTGAACAGCGACCCGGTCATTCCGACCGTCGTGAACGGGAACACGCCCGTACCCGAGATCGGAATCGGATCCGTGCAATCGTCGCCCTGCAAGGCCAGCACGTTCGAAGAAGCGATGAGGGCGAAGCCCGAGGCCAAGAGGATGCGATGGAACGAGTTCATGCTAGGAAGGGGTTGAGGTGCGTTGTGCTTACCCTAGCGCGCTAGCCCGAACGCGTCGGAGGGTTTCACGCTACGGTCCATTCCAAAATCGGCCGCATCCCTTCGTGGGGTCGCTCCTACAGAGCTCTCGCGGCCTGAAGATCCCGCAGATCGCCGATCCGATAAGGTCGAAGACCGCAGTCCATCGCCACCCATCAGGTCGGTGCAGTGGCAACGCGCGACTTCAGATCGTGGTCCACGCACACACGGCTGCGACCGGGACCACGCTCGAGGATCGTGCAGCGAGACCTCGACAAGTACGTCTGGGAAGACGAATCGGTCTCACGCAAATGGCCCGCATCGGATCCAAAGTTCCGAAGCGGGCCACTCATGCCTGGGCCCACAGGGGACCTGATCGAAGTACGACCTAGCGGCTCAACCAAGCCTCGTACGCGTCGAACGAGAACGGGCGGCCGAGGAACGACTCGACCATGTCCGCCGCGTCCTGGGACCCACCGGCGGCGAGCACCTTGTCCTTGTAACCGCCGAACTTGTCGGCGTTCATCACGTCCGACTCGAACTCGCGCCACAGGTCCCGCGCGATCACGTCCGACCACGCGTAGGTGTAGTAGATCGCCGAGTAGCCGTTGAGGTGACCGAACTGCGCCGCCTGGTGCGTGCCCTCGACCTCGCGGAACGGCGTGCGCTGTTCCCGGATCTGGCGGGTGATCGCGTCGAAGTCGATCGTCGCAGGATCCAGCCGGTGCAGGTCGAGCGACTGCGTCGCATAGGTCATCTGGATGCCCATGCGCAGGCCCTTGCCGTACTCCTCGGCCGCGCGCATGCGCTGCACGAGATCCGCGGGAATCGCCTGATCCGTGCCGGGCTTCTTCGCGAAACGCGCGAGCACGGCGGGGTCCCAGGCCCACTCCTCGTAAAGCTGACTGGGCACCTCGACGAAGTCCCACTCGCACGAGATCCCGCCGAACGCGAGGTACTCGTGACGACGCGCCATCAGGAAGTGCATGAGGTGCCCGAACTCGTGGAAGAGCGTCGTGACCTGCGTGTGCAGCATCAGCGCGGGGTCGCCCTCCTTCGGCTTGGAGAAGTTGCAGACGAGACCGCCCTCGGGCAGGAACTCGCCGTCGAGACCGACGACGAAGTCGACCATCATCGCGTGCTTGTACTTGGCCTTGCGCGGGAACATGTCCAGGTGGAAGCGACCGATGACCTCGCCCTTCTCGAGCAAGTCGTAGGTCACGACGTCCGCGTGCCACGTGTCCGCATCCTGCACGACCTGGAACGTGACGCCGTACAGCTCGGACGTCAGTTCGAGCAGTCCCTTCAACGTGGCGTCGTACGGGAAGTACGCGCGCGCCTCCTGGCTGTCGAAATCGAAGCGTTGCTTGCGAATGCGCTCGACCAGGTGGACCCATTCGTACAGTTCGACCGAATCGGCCGTGGGGTCGGTCTTGCGCTTCTCCTCGAGCAGGTCCGCGTACTCTTGGGTGCCGCGCACCGACGAGAGGTTGCTGACCTGATCGATGAACTCCGCGACCCGGCCACCGGACTTGGACATCTTGTCCTCGGTGACGTAGTCCGCCCACGAGTCGTATCCCAAGAGCTGCGCCAGTTCGCGGCGGCACGACAAGAGGCTGCGCAGCGTATCGAAGTTCTCCGGGTACGCGCGCGTCATGGACTCCATGTAGAGCCGCTTTCGTACGTCCACGTCGTCCGCGTACATCATGATCGGCAGCGCATCGGGCGGATCGGTCGTGATGGTCACGGAGCCGTCCTCGCCTTCGGGATGCGAGGCCAGGAAGTCGGCCGGCAGTCCGCTGAGCACGGCGTGTCCGCCCTCGAACACGATCGACTTCGAACTCTGTGCGATCGCCCGGTCGAACGTCTGCCCCAGCTCGACCATCCGGTCCTGCAGGGCTCGCACGCGATCGCGCGTCGCTTCGTCGCGATCGACACCCGAGCGACGGAAGTCCCGCAGAGCGTGCTCGAGGCGCCGGCGCGTCGCCGCATCGGCGTCCGCAGGCAGCTCCAGCTTGGACAGGCGCTCGAACACCTCACGGTCCAGCGACATCTCGGTCGCGAAGGTGGCGGCCTCTTGCTGGCGCGTCTCGGCCAGCTGGCGCACGTCGGCGTCCGGATGCACCGACGGCATCACACCCGCGGAATGCAGGACCTCCACCAGCGGCAGACCGATCCGATCGAAGGCACGCACGACGTCGCTGGCCGGCGTATCGGCATCGAGCGCAACGAACGCATCGCGGCGCCGCTTGGTCTCGGTGAGGGCAGCGGGAATCTGATGCAGACGATCGACGTGAAGGCTCATGGGAGATCCGGAAAGAACTCGGTGCGACGCTTGGCTTGGGCCCGCGCCGGAAATGGGATCGACGGGCAACGGACTAGCGCCGGAGCTTGCCGAGATGCGTCTCGGCGTACTCGACGAGGCGTCGATGCTGCACGTGGAAGTCGTGGGTGCCGCCGGCGAGCGGCGCCTTGAAATAGCACGCGGTGTGCGCCATCTCGCCGACCTCGCCCGCGCGCTGGGCGAAGTCCGCCAGACGCACCAGGTCGATGCCCAGCGGCGCGGCC
>JAJDEX010000320.1 GCA_029259575.1 Planctomycetota bacterium
GGCCAGGAACGCGCTCGTGATGGACCGCAGCGGAGTCGCCATCGATTCGATGAACGCCAGGCACGGTGCCACGACGTGCGTCTCGTAGTCGTCGTTGTGCTCCTGGAAGCTCTCGCGGTCGTTGTTCGCCTCCAGCTGGCGGAGGAACTTGCGGGTGGTCTTGGGGAAGCCCGGGAAGGTCGGCATCGTGCGCGAGGGTGGGGGAGCAGGGTGTTCTGTTGCAGAGCGCCCCGTTGATAGGGACTCTTCTTCCGAACACCGTGGTGCAGGGGACAGGAGATCTTGACGACCCCCAGCCCACTCGAACACCGACTCGCGGATCTCTTACGTGACGGGGGGTCGACTACCAGCCACGGCGGCGCGCGGAGCGCCTGCGACGACGACGGAATCCTCCGCCGCCGGAACCTGCACCCGTTCCCGCACCTGTCCCTGAGCTGCCGGTGCCCGCGCCGAAGCTGGGCTGCCGTTCGCCGTTGCCGCTCGGGCTGTCCCCGCGGTCGCTGCGACCTGCGGTGCTGGTGTGCTGGCCCCGACTCTGGCTGCTGCCTTGGCCGCGTTGTCCGCCGCCTCCGCCGCCACCGCTTCGCCTTCCACCGCCGCCGCTGCTGCGACTGCGGCCACGCCCGCGACCTCCTCCCTGGGAGCGACCGGAGTTCGTTCGGTCCAGAGTCTCCTCGGAGCCGGGACCCTGGAAGTCGCGCCGCTTGACGCGCGGGATCTCCATCTTGAGCTTGCGCTCGATGTCCTTGACCCCGGGGAAGTCGTCCGTCGTGACGAACGTGTAGGCCTTGCCCTTGCACTCGGCGCGGCCGGTGCGACCGATGCGGTGCGTGTAGGCGTCCGGCGTGTTCGGCAGGTCGAAGTTGACGACGTGACTGACCTGGGCGACGTCGATGCCGCGCGCGGCGATATCGGTCGCGACCAGCACGTCGTAGCGACCTTCGCGGAAGCCGTCCATCGCACGCTGGCGTTGGCCCTGGCTCATGTTGCCCTGGAGCGCGATGGCCTTGTACCCCGCCTTGTCGAGGTCCTGGGCCAGGCGTCGTGCGCGGTGTTTCGTGCGCAGGAAGACGATGGCGGAGCGGAAGTCCTTGTCGCGCATCAGGTGGCGCAACAGGGCGGTCTTGTTCGTCTGCGCCACCGGGTAGAGCGCGTGCTCGATCGTCTCGGCGGGCGTGGAATGCTCGAGTTCGACGATGTGCGGCGCTTTCAGCAGACGATCCGTGAGCTGGCGGATGTCCTTGGGCATCGTCGCCGAGAACAGCAGGTTCTGGCGCGGTTCCGGCAGGCGGGCGAGGATGCGCTTGATGTCGGGCAGGAAGCCCATGTCGAGCATGTGGTCGGCTTCGTCCAGAACGAGGACCTCGAGCCCATCCATGCGCGCATCGCCGCTGCTCATCAGGTCGAGCAAGCGTCCCGGGCAGGCGACGACGATGTGCGGCCGCGCGCGCAGGTTGCGAATCTGCGACGAGGCGTTCACGCCACCGAACACCGTGATTGCACGGATGTTGGTGAACTTCGCGAGCTCCATGATCTCCTTCTGGATCTGCATGGCGAGCTCGCGCGTGGGGGCCAGGATCAGGGCGCGCGGATTTTGTCCCTTGGACTCGATCAGGCGCTGCAGGATCGGAAGGGCGAAGGCCGCGGTCTTGCCGGTGCCGGTTTGCGCCAAGCCCAGAACGTCCTTGCCGTTCAGGACCTGGGGGATCGTGCGGGCTTGGATCGGGCGCGGATCCTTGAATCCAGCGGCCTCGATGCCACGCAGGAGGTTCTTGGACAGGCCGAAGGTGGCAAAGGAGCCCTTCGACCGCTCGGGTCGTTGTTGTTCGTTGCTGATGATGAATCGTGGTCGTGCTGCGCCACAACACGTGGCGAAGCGATCCACCCATTCAGCAGCAATAGGCGAGGAGCGGTGAGGAGCGCGGGCCACAGGGACGAAAGGTCGCCTGGGATCTGCTGCGCGCCTGGCCGCCTCTTGGCGACCGAGGCCAAAAGGGTAGCGATCGGGCGGACCTTGCGTCGAGCGGCGTCTGGATTTCCCGTCCTGGGAAGTGTGCTGGACATGGGAGTGCCCGGGACGGGTGCTCCCTGGGACACGGACGACCTGGGACCTGGGGTTCCTGGGGAAGCCGCCGAAGGGGTCCGATCGAAGGTCGTCCGTCGGCTGCGGCATGCCTCGGGGGTCCAGCGAACAGGGCCTGCGCTCGCCGCGCCGCAGGTCGTCCGCGCCGTGGAGTCAGGACTGGGTGGGTGGTTCCGTGGCTGCGTGCCAATCCGGAGGCACCGAGCGGATGTACAGGTCCTGCTGGGGGAAGGCGATCTCGATGCCTTCGCGGTTGAAGCGGTTGTAGATGGCCGTGTTGAGCTTGTCGAGCGTGCGCCCGCGCAGCTCGGGGTTCTGGATCCAGCCCTGCAACTCGAGGTCGAGGGACGAGGCGCCGAAGCCGGTGAAGCGCACCCGCGGCGCGGGCTCCTCCATGAGCACGCCGGTCTCGATCGCGACCTCCTCGAGGACGAGCTTCACGCGATCGATGTCGCTGCCGTAAGCGACCCCGACGAGAGCCTTGAGGCGGTACTGCGGGGTCCCGGACGTCTCGTTGACGATCGCTCCGTTGCCGATGATCGAGTTCGGAATCGTGATCTGCACGTCGTCGCGGGTCAGGATCCTGGTCGAGCGCAGTCCGATGTGCAGCACGCGTCCGCGGTGCCCCGTGTCGAGCACGATGTAGTCCCCGATCTGATAGGGCGCATCACCGATGATGAACACGCCCGCGAACAGGTTGGCCAGCGTGTCCTTCGCGGCGAAGCCCAGCGCGATGCCGGCCACGCCCGCCGAAGCGAGCCAGGCGGCGGGGTCCACCTTCCAGACCTGCATCACCAGGTATCCCGCGCACCCGACGAGCAGCACCTTGGCGAGGTTGTCGAACAGGGGCAGCGTGCGCGTCTCGACCGCCAGGAACTTCTGGTCGTTCCCGGACATGGCTCGCAAGAGCAAGCCGACGATGCGCAGCCCCGCGCCGGCCCAGACCAGAATGCCCAGCGTCAGGACGATGTGCCTCACCCAGACGAGCGGGTGTTCGGCCGTCGCGAGTTCTTGGCTGGCCATGTACGCGCCGATGAGCACGACGGTCTTCATGACCGGCTTGTGCAGCGCCGCGATGACCGCGTCGTCGATCAGGGTCTTGGTCCGCTGGGTGAAGGCGCGGATCGTGCCGGAGATGATCCAATCGACGACGCGGGCCAACACGAACGAGAGCAGCAGGATGATGGTGGCCGAGAAGATCGGATGCTCCTGGCGCAGGGTGTCGACGCGGTGAAAGACGCTGGACTCGTCGTGGACGAGTCGCGCCCACATCCCTTCCTGCTCCGGATCCGCTTCGAGTGCGTCCAGGTCGACGGTTTCCTGGGTTGCTGGGGCCGCAGGGATCGAGGCCTCGCCTCCGTCTTCCACCGGGACTTGGAGAGGGATCGGCAAGCGTGCGGTTCCGGTCGTCATGAGGTGCTTCACAGACCCATCATGCGAAGCCACCAGGTCCCATTCCAGGCCGGCGACCGGTCCAGGATCCGCCGACCGCGCATCGTGACCTCGGGACCCCGCGAGAGTCTCAGGCCTCGAAATCCAGGTCCAACGTCGAGCAGAGATAGGACATGAAGCTCCCCGCAGCCTGCATCGACCGTGCGGCACGCTGGACGAAGCTCTTGGTCTCGATCACGTGCGGATCGAAGGTCTGGACCGCGACGAAGCACTTGCGGCGCAGGTCCTCGGCGAAGGGATGGTCCGGCGACGTCCCGCGCAGGGGCCGCTTCAGTTGTTCGCCCTCGAACGCGAAGCGTTTGCGGAACCCGGGCGTGCGCGTCACGCTCTTCCACCCGTCCTCGTCGTCCGCGATCCGTTCGCGCATCCACGTCAACGCCTGGGCATCGGGGAACGGTTGGCCGACCTGGATCGCGACCCGCTGGCTCTCGATCTTCACGGCGAACGCAGGCGCGGTCGCCCGCGGCGCGCCGGTGTGGCGGAAGAGAATGCCGATGTGGGTCTTGTAGGGCTTGCCGTCCTTGGCGAAGCGCAGGTCGCGCTGGATACGCGTCAAGGAGCCGCCCGAGATCTCGGCCGCCACCTCGAAGTGCTTGCTGATCGACCGCATGGGCTCGCGCATCGTGTCGATGAACTGCAGGGCCGGGGCCAGGACGACCTCCTCGTACTCGTCACGATGTTTCGCGAACCACTCGCGATCGTTGAAGCGGTGCAGGCGCTTCAGGAACGAGGTCGTCGTCTTGGGGAATCCCGTGAACGGGATCAGGCGCGGCGGCATGGCTGTGGTGGGTCGCATGCCCTGGGGACCCGAGCAGTCCCCGTTCGGTTTCGCATCGCGTGCGAATTTCCTCGCTACCACCTGGGCGACCCCTCCGTACGGGGCGCGAGGTCCCGGTCCCTGGACTGCTATCCTGTCACCTGCTCGAGGCTCGCACGGAGTGTGAAGCAGCCTCGGACCCGCTTCCTCCCTCGTTCGATCTGATCCATGGCCTTCATCCAGTACGGCGTCGGCAACTACAACCGACGCAACCAGGTTCCGTTCCAAAGCGTGTGCCCGGAGTGTGGTGACGCCGGGACCAAGGTCTCCTACGACGCGCTGCGGTGCTTCAAGCTCTACTGGACCCCGGTCCTGCCGCTCAGGCGCATGCGGGTCCTGTTCGAGTGCGAGTCCTGCGGAACGGGCTCTCACCTGCCGCTCAAGAAGTGGACGCGCCAGCGGGACGCAGCCCTGGCGGGCGTGTCGGCATCTTTGGACGAGGCTCCCGACGCGAAGGAGACGTACCTGCAAGCGGCGCAGACGTACACGGAGTACGGAGATGCGGTCGGCTTCCGTTGGGTGGCCGCGGAGGCGCTCGAGCGGTTCCCCGAGGACGTCGAAGTCCTGGGCGTCCTGGCGGATCACCACGCGGGCATGT
>JAJDEX010000033.1 GCA_029259575.1 Planctomycetota bacterium
GCCGCCGAGGACGCCCTGGACCAACACGGCCAGGTTCACGATCAGCATGAAGGCTCGACGGCCCCGATCCTGGCCGGTGAACAGGGATGCGACCAGGATCAGCGTCGAAGCACCGATGCCGGGAAGGAAGATGTCCCAGCGAGGCTCCGCGATCGCGCCGACGCTGCCGGCGGGCGGGTTGAGATCCCGGAAGAACAGCCCCAGGACCACGAGTTCGACGAGCGCGCCGACCAGGGTCAACCAGAAGGCCGCCTTGCCACTCGTGCGCGAACCGATCACCAGCACGACCAGCGTCAAGGCTCCGACCACGGCTCCGATCAAGCGGTGACCGTGCTCGAGGCGGAAGCCCAGGTCCTTGGTCCAGACGTCGATCGGGGTGCTCAGCAGCCCGTAGCCCTCCGAGGTCGGCCAGTCCACCACCGCCATGCCCACGCGATACGTCGTCACCAACCCGCCGATGAACAGCAGGATCAGGGTCAACACAACGAGCATGCGCGCAGAGGTGCGCACGCCGGCGGGGATCGGGGAGGAGGAGCTCACGTGAGGTGAATCGCTAAGCGCTGTCGATCAACCGAGGTCCCGCGTCTGCGGGATGTAGTCCTCTTCGACTTCGGGCGACGCGTACTCGTACGGCTCGCGATACACGCGCAGCTCGCGGTCGAAGTTGCCGTGGCCGGGGGGCGACGGCGCGTCCCACTCGAGCGAGCACGACTTCCACGGGTTGCGACCAACGCGCTTGCCCCAGAACATCGAGTGGAAGAAGTTGATGACGAAGAAGATCTGCCAGACGAACAGAGCGAACGCGCAGTACGAGATGAACTCGTTCAGCGGCTGCAGGTGCTGGTAGGTCTCGTAGTCGTACGGGTCCGCGGTGCGACGCATCAGGCCGGCCATGCCGAGCTGGTGCATCATGTAGAAGACGCCGTTCGTGAAGATGAACGTGCCGACGAAGTGGATCTTGCCCAGCTTCTCGTTCATCACGCGGCCGAACATCTTCGGGAACCAGTGGTAGATACCACCGAGGATCGCGAAGACCGAGCCGGCGAACACCACGTAGTGGAAGTGCGCGACGACGATGTAGGTGTCGTGGATGTAGAGGTCGACCGGGGTCGCCGCCATCCAGATGCCGGACAGGCCGCCGATGATGAACATGCCGACGAAGCCCATGGCGAACAGCATCGGGGTCGTCAGCTGGATGCGGCTGCCCCACAGGGTGCCGAGCCAGTTGAACACCTTCACGGCCGAGGGCAGCGCGATCATGATCGTCGCGACCATGAAGGTCATGGCAAGGCCGGGGTTCATGCCGGACGCGAACATGTGGTGGCCCCACACGACGAAGCCCAGGCCGGCGATCGACGACATCGAGTAGATCATCGGCTTGTAGCCGAAGATCGGTTTGCGGCAGTGCGTCGCGATGATGTCGCTGACCAGGCCCATGGCCGGCACGACCATGATGTAGACGGCCGGGTGGCTGTAGAACCAGAACAGGTGTTGCCAGAGCAGCGGGTTGCCACCGGCGGCGGCTCCCAACGACTCGGGGTTGGCCTGGTTGATGATCAGGTTGGTCGGCGTGAAGAAGCCGGTCTGCAGCAAGCGGTCCGTCAACTGCATGAACGACGCGGCCGTCAGCACGGGCAGTGCGAAGAGCTGCAGCAGCGCCGCGATGAACAGCGACCAGATCGTCAGCGGCATGCGGAACATGGTCATGCCCGGCGCGCGCATCTTGACGATGGTCGTCACGTAGTTGACGGCACCCATCATCGAGCTGATACCGACCCAGGTCAGGGCCATCAGCCACCACGTCTGGCCTTCGAGCGAACCCGGGGCCGCTTCACGGATCGTGGACAGCGTCGGGTAGGCGGTCCAGCCCGCGGCCGGTCCTCCACCCTCGACGTGGAACGCCATCAGCACGCACAGGATCGCGGGGATCATGGCCCAGTAGCCGAACATGTTCAGCTTGGGGAAGGCCATGTCCGGCGCTCCGATCTGCAGCGGAATGAGGAAGTTTCCGAACGCTCCCGTGAGCAATGGGATGATCACGAAGAAGATCATGATCGTCCCATGCATCGTGAAGAGCATGGTGTAGAACTCCGGCGTGATCGCTCCGCCCGTGCTCGGGAAGAGCAGGTTGCCGATCACCGGCATCTCCTCGAAGGGCCACGCCAGCTGGAAGCGGATGGCCATGGCGAACAGCCCGCCCAGGATCAGGAACAGAAGTCCCGTGATCATGAACTGGATGCCGATCACCTTGTGGTCGGTCGAGAAGATGTACTTCTTGATGAAGCCCAATTCGTGGTGATCGTGGTGTTCCCGGACCGTTCCGGGCTCTCCCATTCCCACTCGGGCGTCTGCGTGGATGTCGCTCATGGCTGATTCAGTTGATAGGTCGTTGGGCGACGATCAGTTGGTGCTGTGTTTCTCGGCGACCATCTTGGCCATCCACTCGGCGTACTCGGCATCGCGCAGAACGCGCACGCGCCCCGACATCTTGTAGTGACCCCATCCGCACAACTCGGCGCAGATGATGTCGAAGGTCTTGTCCTCGCGGTTCTCGAACGCGGTGTCGAACTGGTCTTC
>JAJDEX010000321.1 GCA_029259575.1 Planctomycetota bacterium
CGTATCAGCATTCGTATTCGATAAGGTCTGCGGGGTGTAACGTGACTTACACGGTACTCCCGGCAGACACGGATACGGATGCGGCCCAATCCCGGGTCACTTCACCGGGCGGTTCTCGCGCAACCAATCCATCAACGACTGCAAGTCGTCCGGGATCGGCGCGACGAACTCGAGGCGCTCCCCGCTGACCGGGTGATCGACTTCGAGCTTCCACGCGTGCAACGCGTGACGGTGCAACTGCGGCGCCGCGTTCGGCAACGGATCGCTGAGCGCGCCCGGGTGCGGGTAGTGCTTGTCCCCCACGAGCGGAAGTCCTTGATGCTTCGCGTGGACGCGAATCTGGTGCGTGCGTCCGGTGTGCGGCTTGGCGACCAGGATGCAGTAGCTGCGGAAGCGTTCGACCGTCTCGAACAACGTGCTGGCCTCACGACCTTCGCCCTCACGCGCGATGCGCATGCGTTCGGGGCGGGCGGGATCCTTCTCGAGCGGGCTGTCCTCCCAGAACGTCTCGAACTCGGGTACGTGGTGCGCGACCCCGATGTAGGTCTTCGCCACCGTCCGCGCCATGAACTGCTCCTTGATCGCCAGCATCGCCTCGGGCGTCCGCGCGATCATCATCACGCCGCTGGTCAGGCGATCCAAACGGTGCACGATGCCGGGGCGACCGGGTTGGTCGGCCTCGGGCAAGGTGCCGTAGCGTGCTTCGGCGAGTTGGACCAGGGACGAGCGCAGGCTGTGCGTGTTCGGATGCGACAGCAACCCGGGCGGCTTGTTGATCGCCGCGAAGTGCTCGTCCTCCCAGATGACGTCGAGTTCTGTGATCGCGTCCCCAGCCGGCGTCACCGACGGGGCGGTCTCGGGCAGCTCGACCTCGATCTGGGTCCCGCCCGCCACGGGCAAGCCCGGTTTGGTGATGACCTCACCGTCGATCTTCACGCCACCGGCGCGCACGACGGCCTGGAGCCGACTCCGCGACCATTCGGGAACGGCCCGTGCCAGGATTCGGTCCAGGCGAGCGCCGTCCATATCGGTGGGAACCTCGAGGTGTTGCATGCGCGTATTCCATCCGGTCCTCGCGATTGCTACAACGCCGAAGCGCTCCTAGCCCCAAGGAATCCCCCGATGATCGAACACCGCCGCCCCCACGTCCTTCTGGTCGACGACGAGATCGGGACCATCGAACTGCTCGGAGCCGTGCTCCAGCGCCAGGGATTCCAGATCGACCTGGCCCGCACGACGGCCGCCGCGATCGCCCTCCTGCGCACCAAGACCTTCGATGCGGTGGTCACGGACGTGGTGTTCGACGGGCGAGACGAGGGCCAGGAGGTCCTCAGCGCCTGTCGCGACCTGGCCCCCAGCACGGTCGTGATGTTGATGACCGGGCACCCCGCGCTCTCGGGCGCCGTGTCGGCGATCAAGCTGGGCGCGGTCGACTACCTGCAGAAGCCGGTCGACCCGGTGCTGCTGGCGGCGCGCATCCACCGCGCGGTCCGCGAGCGCCAGATGGGCTCACCGGACGACCTGAACTACAAGGACCTGGTCAACATCCTGTCCGACCTGGTCGCCCAGACGATCGAGCGCGTCGATCCCTACACCGCCGGCCACGGCGAACGCACGCGCAACTACTGCCGCCAGATCGCCGAGAAGCTGGGGCTGGACAAGCGCACGGTCGAACGCCTCGAACTCGCTGCGATCGCCCACGACTACGGCAAGATCTACCTGGACGACCTCTCGTTCCTGACCAAGAAAGGACCGTTGACGCCGAACGAGTACCGCGAGGTGCAGCGCCACCCCGAGGTCGGCGCGAACAAGCTGGGCACGAATCCGCACCTGGTCGAGGCCTGCCGCTACGTCGCCGAGCACCACGAACGCTGGGACGGCACGGGCTATCCGCGACGTTTGCGGGGCAGCGCGATCAGCGAGGCGGGTCGCATCCTGTGTCTGGTCGAGGTGTTCGATTCGCTCACGACGCGCCGCTCCTACAAGAACCCGTGGGACCTGCAGAAGACGCTCGACTTCTTCGAGTCGCAGACCGGTCGCGCGTTCGAGCCCGAGGTCCTGGACATCTTCCTGCGACTGCTCGAGGTGCACGGGCCGGAGTGGCTGTCGGCGCCCCAGCGCGACCTGATCGCGGCGGGCGTCATCCAGGCCCCCGACGCCCAGCCGGCCTCCTAGGGAGACGGGCCCACCCCGAAGCTGGCCTAGTTCGCTCCGCAAAGGTGCGAGCCCCCCAACCACAGGCCCCAGCGCCGCCCTGCAATTCCTCGCGACGCACCTGGGACCCTTGGGAATGGGGTCGAGCCCTGTGTGCGGAGCGAACTAGGCCAGCCTCTGGGAGAGGCCCCGGGGCCCGTGGAGGGCGATTTTCGTCGCTCGCCCCCTCCCTGGATTGCGCCACGGCCCCCCGCTGGTAGGCTCTGCGCCCTCCTGTGAAACGAGCAGGGGTCCACGGACTAGAAGTGGACACGGGCTCGGCCTCCCTTTGGGCCGCCCCCTCTGAAGACCCCTCCGACCTGGCCCTCGCTCCCCTCCCTCGCGGTCCCATGACCCGAGCCTGGCGGGAGCGTCCCCACCCTGGAATCCGCGTGATGCTGACGATCCTCGCTGCCGCCCTGCTGCCCTCTCTGACGGCCCCCACCCCCGCTGCCCTCACCGTTCAGGACGTGGCACCGCCTCCGGGCATGGTTCGCATCGCGGGCGGGCGCGCGAAGATCGGAAGCGATCAGAAGGACATCCAGAATCTCCTCGACGAGGTGCCGAGTGCACGCGAGGTGATCCGTCCGCTCGATGGCGAGACGCCGCAGATCTCGATGAACATCGAGCCGTACTTCCTGGGGCGCACCGAGGTCTCGAACGAGCAGTACCTGGCGTTCGTCAAGTCCACCGGACACCGCCCGCCGAAGCTCTGGGGCGCCAAGGCCATCGACGAGGTCGGCCGTCCCGCGTTCTTCGAGAAGGCCAAGGAGGCCAAGGACGCCGGACAGGACGTCAGCGGCTGGCGCTTCGACGACGTCGAGTGGTGGACCGACAACTGGCAGGACCACGAGTGGGAGGCGCCCGTCAAGGACCTCCTGGCTCCGGTGTGCTACGTCGACTACCAGGACGTCGTCGCGTACTGCACGTGGGCCGGCCTGCGCCTCCCCACCGAGTTCGAGTGGCAGTTCGCGTCGCGCGGCAAGGGTGATTCGCTCTACGCCTGGGGCGACGAATGGGAGGACGGCAAGTACGCCAACACGCGTGAGAACCGCGCCACCAGCAAGTTGATGCCCGTCGGCACCTACGTCGAAGGCGTCAGCGAGAGCGGCGTGCTGGACCTGGCCGGCAACGTTTGGGAGTGGACCTCCAGCCCGTACAAGGCCTACAAGGAGCCGTTCAAGCCGGGCGTCTACAAGTTCAAGAAGAAGAAGCTCGAGGCGGCGCTGCCCAAGTGGAACGTCAGCCAACGCGTCGGCATGGGTGGGTCCTACCTGACCGACCGCGTCGTCGCGCGTTGCACCACGCGCCGTGGCACCGAGCAGTCGCAGATCACGGCCGGGCTCGGCTTCCGCGTGGCGGGCTCGCCGCGCATCGGCGAAGACGTGGCCCAGAACCTGTTGCGCTTCGAAGTGCGCAGGTCGTCGTTCCTGGCCGACTACCCCATGAGCTGGGGCCCCACCCTGTCCGTCGCCGCCGACCGCTGGGCCTTCCTGCCCGGCACCGAAGCCCCCACGACCGGTCGCCCCCAGGGCTACACGTTGCCCCAGGACTACGGCGTGATCACGGGGTACGAGTACCTCCTGTTCATCCCGGTCGAGGAACTCGGTGAAGCGAACGCCGAGACGTGGCGTCGCACCAGCCTGGACAAGCCGCACATGGTCGGCGTGCTCGCGACGACCGAGGCGATGGTCGAGCCCAAGCTCGATCCGGGGACGTACTTCGTGCTGTACCGCACCAAGGGCAAGGTCAAGCGCGATGCCACTCCGGACCCCGTCCCGGACAAGGACAAGCAAGGCGCGGGCGCACCCCAGGACGAGGTCGCTCCGGACGAGCCGGACGATCCCGCCGACGCCGAATTGCCCTACGACCCCAAGAAGAGCAACCTGCTCTTCGTCGACACCGATTCCGGCGAGATCGTCGCGGTCCAGGTCGTCGACGACGAGCCGAAGTTCGACAAGGTCCGGAACCTCTCGGGCTGGACGGTCAAGACGGTCAAGGAGACCCAGAAAGGTGCCGATGGCAAGCCGGCCAAGGTCGACGTCGATCATCTGATCATGACCTCCGAGATCCCGATCGCGACGCGTGGCAAGTGCTACC
>JAJDEX010000322.1 GCA_029259575.1 Planctomycetota bacterium
GCCGGCGAAGCGCGTGCGCATCTCGGGCGGCAGGTACTCGAGGAAGCGCCCTTCCGAGAAGAAGAGGCCCAGCAGGTAGACCAGTTCGACGACGACGAACGCGATCACGCCGGTCCGGAGCTTGCCAACGTAGGCGTGGCCGGCGCCCGGGACGAACCAGGACAGGAGGACCGCGACGGTCGGTTCAGCGGCACGCGGGGCCGGATCGGAGGTGGAGGTCGCCATGACGGGTCCGGGGGCCGATCGGGTCGACCCCGGGGGAGGCGACCGCCGAGCGGGCCGCAACGGGGCCCAAGGTTCTACCAGCCCCGCGGGGCTGAGTCAGGTGCTTCGGGCTAGAGGTCCGGCCGAAAACGAGCCTTTCCGCAGTACGCCACGTTCGGTGAGGATCCAGGCGGCGGGTTCCACGCATGGCTGGACGCGATTCGCGGGTTCCCGCAACGCCGAGCCGCGTCGAACCAGGTGGGCTGCGGGATGGCTCGTTCTCGGCCGGACCTCTAGTCTGGATCCCATGGCCTACCACCACCGCCTCCGGGTCCGCTACGGCGAGACCGACCAGATGGGCGTCGTCCATCACGCGAACTACCTCCTCTACATGGAGGAGGCCCGCACGATGTGGATGGCCGAGCTGGGCTGCCCCTACGGCGAGCTCGAACAGCGCGGCATCGGCCTGCCCGTGCGGCGCACCGAGATGCGCTACCGCTCGGCCGCCCGCTACGAGGACGAGCTGGAGGTCGAGGTCGCGATCGGACGCCTGGGCGGAGCCTCGGTGGACTTCGTCTACACGATCCGCCGGGTCGCCGATGGCGAGGTCTGCGTCACCGGCCACGTGGACCTGGCGTGCGTCGAACTGACCGCGCACCCTCGCAAGCCGCGGATGCTGCCGACCGAGCTCCGCGAGATGCTGGAACGTGGCCAGGGCTGAATCGGCTTTCGTAAGCCGAAGGTCATTCCGCCCGGTTCCGAGACACGCAACAGGCCCTTCATCGTTCCGGTTCGCCCGAAACGACTAGAATGGGGGCCATGCGCCCCACCTCTCTCCTGGCCCTCCTCATCCTCGCGATGCTGGGTTGGGCGACCCCTGCGGCGGCGCAGGCGTATCGAGTGACGGTGACCGGGACGCCGGCGATCGCAAGCGGACCCGCAGTGGCTCAGGTCAATGGGAACGCGACGGTCACGTTGACCTTCGATGTGCTCGCCAACGGATCACCGAACACGGCCAACGCCTCGGTACACCTTCCGTCGGTGCGCATCACCGGCCCCGATGGAACGGTGACGGCGACGGGCCCGAACGCGATCACGCTTCGGCTCAACCCTCCGCTCGAGGACGACAGTTTCCAGATCCCGCTGACGGACATCGGGAACGGGTACTTCCTGGAGATGGATATCGTGACCCTGCCGGACCTGCCGACGACGTTGGACGCAGCGGTCGGCAGCTACCCGCTGTGCAACTTCTTCTGCTCGAACTTCCTGATCCTTCAGGGTGGTCCGACGCCGAGCTACCTGCAACTCATCTGCCAGACGGTCGTCGTCGAGGCGTTCGACTTCCAACTGGCCTGCACGCCCGCCGTCGATTCGAACGTCGGCAGCCCCGTGACGTTGATCGAGAGTTCGCTGGGCGTGCGCAACGGCAGCGGTCTGCACATCGAAGCGACAGGTGGACCTCCCGGTGAATTCGGGTTCGTGATCACGTCCGCGTCGGGCGGCGCCCCCACTCCGGTCGCCCATGGCATCCTCTGCCTGGGTTGGCCGTGGAGCCGCTACACGCAACAGGTCGCGCTGCTGCACGGACTTCCGCGACTCGACTCGCACAGTCGCTTCGACGCAACTGGCCGTTTGCGCAACCAGGTCGGCACGTCCACGGTCGGTTCGGGATTCGACGTGCCGCTGGAGCTGCCGCTCTCGCCGTTGGGCCAGGTCATCACGCCCGGGGACACGTGCTACTTCCAGGTGTGCTACCGCGACCGCAACAGCCTGGGCGTCCCGACCATCAACTTCTCGGACCGCCTCGAGATCACGTTTCCGTGATCGCTGCGCGCATCCTCGTTTAGTCCGGGGTCAGCGCTTCGATCGCCGCGAGCAGGGCATCGAAATCGGCGCGATCGGCGGCCAAGGACGGGTCGTCCGAGCGTTGGAACTGGGGGCCGGGATGCACGAAGCGAATCGTGCCGGTGGCATCGACCAGGAACGAAGCGCTGGTTGCGCCGCGGTCCGCGTCGTTCAGCCAGAGGTCCCGCAGAATCGCCCACTCCGGGTCCACCGCTACCGGGCCGCCATATCCGAGGTCGAAGGCCGACTCGCGCGCCTCGGTGACGTCGACGGCGCGCGGCGGCTTCGGATGGAACACGGCCAGCGTCGCGAGGCCCTTGGACTCGAACTCACCACGCAGGCTCTCGATCGCGGGCAGCGAGACGCGGCAGTGAGGACAGTTCACCGTCCACCAGCGGATCAACAAGGCGCGGGCATCACCTGTGCCAACGGGCGGCGCGAGCACTTGGAACCATTCCGCGGGGAGAACCTCGCGAGCATCCTTGCCGACGAGGTCGCGGCCACCGCGGGACTCCGGAATACGCGGTGCGCCCAGGGCGTTCGGCGAGCCTGTGCCTGCGAAATCGGTTCCAGCGTCCTCGACCGAGGCAGGGCTGCCGGCGGGAACGGTCTCGGATGGGCTGCACGCGAGCACGCAGCCCAGAACGAGACCGCACGCGGCCGCCCACGTGGCGCCCTGCGATGGGCGCGGTCGTTTCGTCGATCGGATGTCCATGGTGTGCGTGATATCCTAGTCTGCGAATCGACTCAGGAGCGCAACTCCGGAAGCCTCCGGACCGATGCCGAGCCCTGGGACGCTCCCGACGCCAGCGCACGGACCTCCTCTCCCCACCCGCAAACGCCCCGAACCGCCCCATGAAGGCTCTCATCGATTCCGCGATCGGCCTGGTCCTCGCCGTGCTGATCTTCGTCGTGATCGAGCTCGTGCTCGGCGCGACCGGTATGGGCGACGCGCTCGAGAACACGAACTGGTCGCGCGGCTTCGACACGAACGCGCAGTACATGGTGCCGGACCCCGAGGTCGAGGGCGGCTGGCTCACGCACTTCCGGGACAAGGGTCGCAAGGAGCGCCCGATCGCCCCCAAGACCGAGGCGCGCCGCGTGCTGCTGTTCGGTGGTTCCAACACGGCGGGCTTTCCGAACTGGCACCTGAAGAACCTGCTCGACGAGGCAGCGGGCAACGGGGACGAGTTCGCGGTCTACAACCTGGGGCGCGAAGGC
>JAJDEX010000323.1 GCA_029259575.1 Planctomycetota bacterium
GCACCAACCACCCGGACGACCAAGTCCAGAGCGGGTGACCCTTGACCGCACCCCCTGCAGGTTGATCCCCTGCACGGTCCCGAGGGTCGACGTACCATCGACCCGGTCCCCAAGGTCCGTTCCCGGACTCCTCCACCATGACTGTCCTGTCCCCCTTGCGCGCGCTCGTCGCCGCCGGTTGCCTCGTTCCTTTCGCGGGAGCTCAGACGACCTCCACTTCGACGCTGCGTCTGAACGAGGTTCTGCTCACCCAGGCCGGTGACGACACGGCGGAGTTCATCGAACTCAGCGGAGTCCCCGGCACGCGCCTCGATCACCACTACGTGATCGTTCTGGAAGGGGACGCACCCGAGGCCGGACAGGTCGACCAACTCTGGTCCTTGCACGGGCACATCATCTCGGACCAGGGAACGTTCGTGATCGGTGGACCGAACGTCGCGACCGCCAACATGCTCCTCAGCGACGCCGCGCGCGACGCGGGACAGCATGGCTGGGACATGCTCGAGTCGGGCACCCAGACGATGTTCCTGGCGCACATCCCCGGCATCGGCACAGCGCGTTCGATCGTCGAGATGATCGACAAGAACCTGGATCCCGACGGGGACGGCCTGACGATCCTGTCGCTGCATCCGCGCATCGAACTGCTGGACTCCATCGCGCTGTGGGACGGCGACGCCCAGGACCGCACCTTCGAGTTCGCGCGCTTGCTGGGCCCCGTGGCGGGCCGCGCACCTGCGGGCGTCCAACGCTCCGGTGCTGGCGCGCAACTGTGGTGCGACGACCGCTTCCTGGGACCGCTCGACCTGGGCACGCCCGGGCTGCCGAACCCTATGACGGGTTGTACGGGCACGACGGTCCTCGCCGGTGCTCCTCCCGGCTACTACAGCTCGATCAACGACACGACCAGCGCGTTGTTGCGCGCCACGTTGCACAACGTGATCGACGACCACACGCGCCTCCCCTATACCAGCGGCAGCACGGACACCTGGGACGTTCTGGAACTCGCCCAGGAGAACCCCGCCAGCAGCAGCCAGATCATCGACGTCTACTACAACGCGGCGTTCCCCAAGGGCAGCGGCTCGTACAACCGCGAGCACACGTGGCCGAAGTCCTTCGGCTTCCCGAACGACTCGACGAGCAACTACCCGTACACCGACTGCCACCTGTTGCGGATCTGCGACGGGGGCTACAACTCGAGCCGCAGCAACAAGCCCTATCGCAACTGCAATCCGGGCTGCGACGAGGAGCCGACGTTCCTCGGTGGCTCCGGCACGTTCCCGGGCAACTCCAACTGGACCTCGGGCAACTTCGACACCGGCACGTGGCAGGTCTGGGCCGGCAAGAAGGGCGACGTCGCGCGCGGACTCCTGTACGCCGACGTACGCTACGAGGGCGGCAACCACGGTGGCACCGGCCACAGCGAACCCAACCTGATCCTGACCGACTCGCAGTCGTTGATCAGCAACAGCCAGACGGGCTCGAACATCTCGACGGCGTACATGGGCCTGCGCAGCGTGCTGCTGCAGTGGCACCTGGACGATCCGGTCGACGACTTCGAACGGGATCGCAACGACATGGTCTATGCCTTCCAGGGCAACCGCAATCCGTTCGTCGATCACCCCGAGTGGGTCGACTGCGTGTTCCACGGCGCCTGCGTCGTCGCGGAGGCCGTGAACTATTGCGACCCCTCGCAACTCAACTCGATCAGCGCGTCCGCGACGATGGACCACTTCGGCAGCCTGACCGTCGCCGACGACGACCTGACCTTGGTGGCGTTCAACATGCCGCCGAACAAGTTCGGGTTCTTCATGTGCAGCTTGACCCAGGGCTTGGTCTTGAACCCGGGCGGATCCGAGGGTCACCTTTGCTTGGGTGGCCAGATCGGCCGCTTCTTCAACCAGATCCAATCGACTGGCCTCTTCGGCACGTTCCAGATCCCGATCGATCTGGGCGCGCTCCCGGTGACCCCGACCGCCATGGTGCTCCCGGGCCAGACGTGGAACTTCCAGGCTTGGTACCGCGACAACATTCCTGCGGCCACGTCGAACTTCACCGACGGCTACTCGATCACGTTCGACTGAGCGGCCACGTCGCGGCGTTCGATCGGAGCCTCGGGCTAGCGGTCAGGCGCTCGGCGGAGTGGCGGGCTCGCGGTCAGGCGCTCGGCCGATCGCCACGTCCGACGAGGCGGGTCACCAGCAGGCCCAGTAGGAAGAGGGCGAGCGCTTGGGTGATGCGCCCGGCTCCGGGGTCGAAGCGCTCGAGCGCTTCGCCGCGACGCTTCAACGCGCCCGCGCCTTCGCCGCCGAACCGCGTGGTGAGGTCCAGGATCCGCGCGTCATCGAACGCCGCGCCGTACTTGGCCCGGATCGCGTCGCCCTCGCTGCCTGCGTCCACCATCGCCACGACCTTGCGGTTGGCCTTGTTCGCGAGATCGGGCTCGACCGGTTGCTGGAACGGATAGAGGCCCAGCACCGAGCCACACAACAGTCCGAGCAATGCGGCGTGCGACGCGGACGGGAAGCGGCCCAGGACGTAGCGCAGCAGGTTCGAGAGCAACGCCATACCGAGGGCTGCACCGACCAGCACCGGCGCGACGATGCGTACCGAACCGCCGAAGTCCTCTTGCAAGGCATCGCGCGAGAGGCTGCCGACGACGACCTCGTACAGGCCCAGGATCAGCAAGAGGTACGACCCGCTGATGCCCGGCAGGATCATGCTGGACGCGGCCAGCGCACCGACGCCGATCAACACCGGGATCGTCGTCGGCAGGCGCGTGTCGGACATCCCGAACGCGACCCAGGCCATCACGGCGAAGCCGAGTCCGAGCGCCACGACGTTCGCCGGGTTCCAACGGCTGATCGCCTTCCACAACATCGGTACACCGCCCAACGTCATGCCGACGAACAGGCTGTACATCGCCCAGCGGTGATCGATCACCAGATTCACCAGCAGCCCGGACAGCGTCACGACCGCGAGCACCGCACCGACGCCGACCCAGGCCAAGAAGACCAGCCCGTGCTTCGTCGGACGCAAGCGCGACAAGTCTGCGAGCGCACCGACGAATCGTTCGTAGAGCCCGACGGCCAGAATCAGTGTGCCGCCGCTGATCCCCGGAACGAGGTTGGCGAAACCCATCAAGACGCCACCCACGAAACTGCGGGCGGGGGGCGGCGGCCCTTGGGGCTCGGTCGGGTTCGAATGCATGCTGCGCAGAGTAGAGATCTGGGAGGCCCGATCGAAGCGCGGGTTGCGTCGGCGTCCGCCTTGCGGCGAGGAGCGGCCCGAACCTGGCGACAGGGCGTGGTCAGACGCGAGCGAGCGCACGCCAGCCGTCGTGGCGTGCCCCGCGCAGGATGCGCAAGCGGTCGACGCGGCTGAGCCCCTCGGCTGCGTCCAACCGTGCCCACGCGGAGAGTCGAGCCTCCAGCTGCTGGGCGCTCCGTCCGGCGCGAATCCGACCGTCCAGAACCTCCGGCAGGAGAATCTCGGGCATCTCGCGCCACGTCATGCCTGCGACGGGTGCGGGTCGCGGGCCGGTTCGCGCCGCGAGCACCTGTTCCAGAGCGCACGCGTCGTTGGCGCTCTCGGGCTGGGTGCCGCCCTCGCCCAGCACGCGCAGGCGCAAGGGGTCGAGCTCAATGGGTTCGACCTCGGACGCCGCGAGGTGCATCAGGAATCGCCCGAGCGCGTCGAGCACCAGGGCTCGGTCCTTGCCGCGCCGATCCCGGAGCGCCTGCTGCAACGGCACGCCCTCTTCGGCTTCGCGCCACACGATCGCGGACCTGGGACTCGTCACGGCGGAGCCCTCCGCGACGACCGCAAGCGGCTCGGGAGTCACGACTCCGGCCGCGCGCAGCACGCAGACCAGATTCCATCGGCGCTCGGCCAGACTCGCGCTGCGCGGATGCGTGAAGCGAGCCGACCAGAGTCTTCGCTTGGGGCCACCGTCGAAACGCAACAGTCGAACCCAGCCCGTGCCCGAACCCTTGGGCGGACTGGTCAACGGCCCGCCGTCCTCGAGCGGAGTTCCCGGCAAGGGCAGTCGAAACAAGCTCCAACCCGGCCCCTGTGCGAGACGCTCCAACCGGGCCTCGTCCTGGAGAGCGACGCCACCCAGGAGGGCCTCCGGTTCGGAGGCGCCGAGCGCGGACAGGGACTCGACGCCCGGAGCAAGTGTGACGCGTGCGTCGACCATGGGCGCAGTCTACGCAAGGTCCGCGTCCGTGCGCATCCCTCCTCAGGCGCTCTCGACATCGGACGGGGAAATCACGGGAACGGTGGACAGATCGTCGCGCGAACCATGACATGCCCGGACCCGAGCGCCCCATGACCCAGCACGACCCCCAACCCGTCCGCATCGCCATGTGGTCCGGACCGCGCAACGTCTCGACCGCACTCCTGCGCTCCTTCGAGAATCGCAGGGACACGCAGGTCGTGGATGAGCCGCTCTACGCGCACTACCTGAAGGTCACGCGGCGCCCCCACCCGGGGTTCGATGAGATCCTGGCCAGCCAACCCCAGGACTGGCGCGAGGTCGCGCGAGCCATGACCGCTCCGCTGCCCTCCGGCGTGCATGTCCACTATCAGAAGCACATGGCGCACCATCTCCTGCCCGATGTGGGTCAGGACTGGATGGCCGAGTTGCGCCACGCATTCCTGATCCGCGATCCGAGCGAGATGCTGCCGTCGCTGGATCGTGTTTTCCCGAACCCGTCGCTCGAGGACACCGGCTTCCCGCAGCAGGTCGCCCTGTTCGAGCGACTGCGTCGGGAGACCGGATTCACCCCGCCGGTCATCGACAGCCGGGACGTGTTGCAGGACCCACGCGGAATCCTGGGCGCCCTGTGCAGTGAATTGGGCATCGAGTTCGACGAGGCCATGCTCACGTGGCCGGCGGGACCGCGCGACACCGACGGCGTCTGGGCCCCGCACTGGTACGACGCGGTCGAACGCAGCACGGGGTTCGCGCCGTATCGTCCGAAGACGGAGCCACTTCCCGCGCACCTGACCGCTGTGCTGCCGGCCGCGCAGGACCTCTACCACCAACTTCACGCCCATCGACTCACGGCCTAGACCGCATCCCATGCTGCAACGCTTCGACGAACGCAACCGCGACCTGATCGTGAACATCGGCGGGCGCCTGGTCCATCGCGACGAGGCCGGCGTCAGCCCCTTCGACTCCTCCGTCCAGGGCGGCGACGCGGTCTGGGAAGGACTGCGCGTCTACGAAGGCCGCATCTTCGGCCTGACGGCGCACCTGGATCGCTTGCGCAGTTCCGCGCTGGCTCTCGCGTTCACGTCGATCCCCAGCCACGCCGAGATCATCGACGAGATGCGCCGGACGTTGGAGGCCAACAGCATGCGCGACGGCGTCCACATCCGTTTGACACTCACTCGCGGATTGAAAGTGACTTCCGGAATGGACCCGCGGTTGAACCAGGCGGGACCGACTCTGATCGTGCTGGCCGAACACAAGCCACCCGTCTACGACCGCTCGGGTCTGACGTTGATGACCAGTTCGGTGCGGCGACCTCCGCCCGACTGCCTGGACCCCAAGATCCATCACGCGAACCTGATCCCGTCGATCCTGGCCAAGATCGAGGCCAACGCGGCCCAGGCCGATGACGCCTTGATGCTCGATACCCGCGGCTTCATCGCCGAGACCAACGCGACGCACGTGTTCGGCGTCTGGAACGGAGCGCTCGTGACCAGCCGCTTGGTCGCGTGCCCCGAAGGCATCACACGCGAGACGATCCTGGCTCTGTGCGGCGACCTGGGGATCGCCTGCGAGGTGCGGGACTGGTCCCTGACCGAGCTCTACCGCGCCGACGAGGTCTTCTGCACGGGGACCATGGGCGAGCTCGCCGGCGTCACGACGGTGGATGGACGCACGATCGGTGCGGGCGAGGTCGGCCCCATGACGCAGCGACTCGCCAAGGCCTACACGGCCCACGCGCGTGAGCACGCCGAGCCGATCCTGGATTGAGGCGCAGGCAAGTCAGTTCAGGAACGTCACGGAGTAGCCGTCCGTGAAGTTCGAGGTCGGCCCCGGGTCGTTGTCGCGATACCAGCACTGGAAATAGCGCGTCTGACCGGGCGCGATCGCCGGCAGGGGCAACGGCACGGACGGCAGGTCCAGGTTGTACGCCGCGACGCCGGATGCGCCGATGAAGACGATGCCCCCACCCAACAACAACCGGCTGACCGTCCCGCCCACGCAGAGCACGCCGTTGCTGTTCCCAGCACCCGGCACGTTGACGATGGTGTCGCCTACGAAGAAGAACCCGAACTGACCCGGCGGCAGGTTGTGGCCGCGCAAGCGGAAGTCGTTCCACGCGACCGATCGGCTGCCGGTGATCTGCATGAAGGCCGGGGAGCCCGTCGAGTTGGGCGATGCGATGCAGATCGAGGAGCCGAGCGCTCCGTTCGAGAGGTCCATGCTGAGGAACGCCTGGCCGAGCCGCGCTCCGTTGCCGTTCTTGACGGTCACGACGGTATGCAGTTTCAGCTCGTCCGTGAGGAAGGCGTCGTTGTCCCCGAACGTGTCGAGGAACGTGTCGTCGTCGAAGATCCCGTTGCCGTCGAGGTCCAACGGATCCCCTTCGCGACAGACGACCACCGCCCCGTTGAGGATCAGGACCGCGTTTCGCGAGGTGTCCGGGTTGTCGGTGATGCCACCCAGGACCCAATCGCCTTGGGAGTTCCCGACCGACAGGAAGAAGCCGGAGGCACTGCCGATCTCGGCCCAGTTCTCGGCGGCGGTTCCCGGAACCTGTCCACCTGCGACTCCGACGACCGTGCCGTTGCGGACCACCCAGTCGTCCCCGCCGTCGTTCTGACCGCGGATGTACCAGGACCCACCGGGATCGACCCCGACCCACCAGAACCGGTCGATGTCCTCGGTCAGGCTCGAGTTGGGGACGGGGTAGCCCTCTTGAGAGACGACTTGACCATCGACCAGGACGATCTCGTCCGTCGACGAATTGCCGACGAGGTCCCCGGACACCACGTGGCGCCATCCAGCGAAGTTGATGCCGAGGTCGCCCACGTTGATGTCCCGCAGCTCGCGGGTCTCGCCGTTCGCTTGCCCCGCGGGGATCGAGCCGGTTCGTAGCAGGATCTGGGATCCCAGGATCACGGCTTCATCCGTCGTCGCCGTCGCGCCGCCGAGCTCTTGCAACAGAAGCCCGTAAGCACCGTTGGATGCGAGCACCGGGTCCGAGAACTGATCGCCCACGGTCAGTCCTGGAATCGCGGGGTGCGTCGCGCCCTCCTGCAGCAGCGGGGTCACGACCGACCCGTCGAAGCGGATCAGGTACTGATCGAACTCGCTCGGCCCATCGGTCTGGTTCACGGCGAGCCAACGACCGTCGATGTCGATCGCGTAGCCCCGGAACATCCCGCCCATGATCTTGGAGGGAGCCCAGGGCGCGGGGTCTCCTTCCTTCATCCGGTACATGCCGTCGACGATCACGACCTCGTCCACGCTCGCGTCGAGATCGGTGTGCGCGGCCAGCACCCAATGCCCGTTCAGGCTGCCGTACGGACGGTCGAAACGCGTCGTACTGGTCGGATGGGGATCGAACTGAACACCGGCAAGTCCGGGGACCTCGGCCAAGGGATGGCCGGCGATGTTGGTCAGGAGCACGGTCGGCCCCGCGTCACCAGGGGCCAGGCCCATCGCGGGCAGACTCGCCGGTTCGGCGCAGGGACCATCGACCTGGAAGTCCTGGGCCCCTGCGAAGGGTGCCAGGAGCGACGCGAAGCACGCCGTCATGCAGGCGGGAAGGAAGGTCGGGGGGATGCGCATCGGGGGGCTCGCCAGGGGGACATGGCGTGAGAAATCGGCTCGTCCAGATCATCGACCGTTTCGCGCGAGGCCTGAACCATCCGGTTCGCACACTCCTTGGGAGTCCGCCGTCCGGGAAGGCGCCCCGGTCGCTACCCTCCT
>JAJDEX010000324.1 GCA_029259575.1 Planctomycetota bacterium
GGTCTGCCGAACGGTTCGCTCGGCGGGCGGTGCGAAAGGTGGGAACGGGTCCAAGAAAATCGCGTCGGGAAGGGGCGTTCCGCCCGCCGTTGGACGTTCGAGTGTTGGCGCGGGCCACTTCTCCTCCCCTGCGTTCGAGCCGGAACGGGTCCCGTTTCCCCAAGCAGAGTGGCGGCCCTTCTGGGGCGGCAACGCTGAAGGGGCGACCGCTTCGCAGCGATCGCCCCTTCGGATCGTGGTTCGGCCCCGTCCATGACGGGAGGCCGAACGAGCCGACTCGTGCGAGGGTCCCTAAGGAACCTGGACGTGTTCGAACTTCTCGACCGCAAGCTCCTCGGCCTGGTCGCCGGTGAAGAACATGCCCTCACCGTACGCGCCGCGGGACTTGTCGATGAGGATGAACGCGAGCAGGAGCGCCAGGAAGGTGCCCAGGATCACGCCGTCTTCGATGCCGAGGCCGCCGGCCTCTTCGACGACCTCGACGTCCGAGGACGCCGAAGACTTCGTCTTGCGCGAGGTCGACTTGGTCGCTCGTGCGGGGGCCGCACCCTTGCGGGGGGCTCCGGATTGTTTACGTGCTCGTGCCATAGGTGACGTTGCTCCCGATCAGACAGAGGTGGAAGCGGAGTCGCCCTGGGCCATCGACGTGCCCGGCATCGTCTTCACGATCTCGGCGACGCACATGTTGCCCTGAACTTCGACGACGCGAACCTTGCCCTTGTAGGTGCCGGAGGCGAGGTCGTAGATCTCGAAGGTGTAGCCGACGGAGACGTTGTCCGCGGAGCCCTTGTTGATCGAGACGATGCCCGGGGCGATCGAGGTGTTCACACCGAGAATGCCGCCATCGACCTTCTTCTGGCCCATGGCGATCTGCCCACGGTCCAAACCGCCGAGCTCGATCGCGGTGTCGAGTTGGACACCGAGGGAAGCGATCTCCTTGTTGGCCGTGACGAGGTCCGCCTGCAGGCCACCGATCGACGCGTCACGCGTTCGAACGTTGTCCACGAGATCGGCCATCTCACCGAGAGCGACGTCGCGGGCCGCCATGGCGTCCCGTTCGGCGTTCTTGGCCTCGTTCAGGGCTTCCTCGGCGGCGTCCTTCTGGGCCACGAGGTCCTCGGTGCTCTGCTGGAACGTCGAGATCGTCGCCTTGATGGAGTCGATGTCGTTGGTGAGAAGGGTGTTCTTCTCGCGCTCGCTGGCAAGCGCTTCGCGCACTTCCGTGAGCGAGGCCTGCGTGGTGGAGAGGGCCGATTGCGCGTCGTTCTTGTTCGTGCGCTCTTGGGCAAGCGTCGCGTTCGCGGTCGCCAGGTCGGCATTCACCGTGGCGAGCTGGGTGTCAGCCTCCACGGAGCGGAGGCGAGCCTCTTCCTTCCAGTTCTGAGCGACTCCGAGTTGGGTCGAAGCCCAGCCAACGGCCAGGCCGGCGAGCACCAGGTTCACGACGATGAAGATCCGTCCGATCGAGGTCATGTCTGTAACAGGGGGAATATTGGGGAGCGATTCCGGGTTGCAGCGCGGGCCACGGGTCGGAAGCGGGGCGACATCGAAACGATGCCGTTGGGGGGGGAGATTGCGGGGGGGATCCCAGAGCCTGGGGTGATCCGGTGACCTGAGTCGCCGAGTCATCCTAGAGAAGCCCCTCTGGAACGGGTGATTCCGATCGAAGGGCCCCGGGAGGGCGCGCGAGTATAGGTAGGCCCCAGGGAGGGGTCAAGACGTCCCAGACTCGTGATCGGAAGCGGGTTCGGCGGTCCTAACCGTCGGTGGGACCGGAGTAACCGGGGGCCCGGCCAACAGCACCAGGAACCCGATCAGGAGGCCCAGGATCCAGGGCTGCCAGGGCGCGGATCGGGCCCAGGGGGTGCGTGAGGCGGGGTCGGCCGGGATCGGGACCCTGGATACGAGGCAGCCGCGGACCTGCTTCGTGCGCCCATCTTCCTCGAGAACGTCCACCATCCGGCCATCCGGACCCATCACACAGCTGGTTCCGGACAGGGTGATCCTGGCGATCGAGCGGCCCGATTGGATCGCCGCCAGGCGGCTGAACGCGATCATGTGGTCGAACTCGACGCTGTCCCGGTACCAGGATTCGTTGCTGGGGATGAGGAAGAGGTCCACGTCCTCCCCCACCTGCGGGCGCCAGAAGGTGTCGTCGAAGACGTTGTCGTAGCAGACGCCGACCGCGGCGCGGTAGGTCACGGCCTCGCGCCCGTCCATGTTCATTCCGCCCGTGTTCATTCCGCCCAAGGACTGCCCTTCGAAGGGCAGGACCCCGAACTCCTCGGCTGCCACGAAGTCGGGGACGAAGCCACCGACCTGGTTCATGATCGAAACGGCGAACGGGATCTTGGCGGCGATGCTGGCGTCCTCGGCCGCAGGCACCAGGTGCACCTTGCCGGCCAATCCGCGGCGTTGCCCATCGGGACCCCAGATCGCGGCGCCATTGATACGTCGCACCTCTTCGTCATGAACGGTCAGCGCCATCATGCCGCTGAAGAGCGACGTGCCCTCGGGCAAGAGGCGTTCCTGATTCTGGAGCGCGGCGAGGAACGGCACGCGGCGCTGCTCGAAGCCGGCCAGTACGCGGGGTTCCAGGAGCGCGGATCCCATCGGTGCGCTCCCCATCAGGATCTGGGCGGTCGCGTCCTCGAGCACCATTCCGCGGCGCACACGCGTTGGATCGCAGTCGGGCCCCCAGGGAGCGCCGCCCCAGGTGGGACCGCGAAGACCTTGGTCGAAGCCCTCGAGCACGCCGGGCAACAGCACGCGCCCGACGCCGAGGCTCTCGCCCCAACACACCAGATCGATCGGTTCCTCTGCCACGGCGAGGCCCTCGAGCGTCAGCGTCATCGGATCGATCCAGAAGTCGTGCAGGTGGTCCTGGGACGAGCTCTTGAGGCCCCATTCCGTGCCCGGCGTCACGATCAACAGGTTCGGACCGGGCTTCGTGTCCGGCGCCTTGACCAGAGCGGACAACAGGACGGCGAGGACCAACGGCGCGAGCCCGAAGACGTGGCTGGACGGGCGCGGAACGCCCTTGGCGCGGATCCAATCGGCGACGTAGCCCGAGAACGCGGCGAAGACCCAGGTCAGCCCCCACGTTCCCCACACCCGGGCGCTGCCCGAGAACCACAGCGAGTCGTGCGCCAGGAATCCGAGCCGCCACCAACCGAACGACAGGGGCGGCGGCAGGATCCAGCGCAGCATCTCGGCCAGCGTCCAGGCCAGCGGGACGGCCAGGGCCAGGGGATAGCGTCGGGCCGTGCGTCGCAGTGCCGATCCTCCGACGACCAGCCAGATCGCTGGCACGAGGCCCATCGCCGGCAACAGATAGGGCAACAGGTGCCGCATCCACCAGAACATGCCGATCAGACCGAGCGCTCCGACCAGCCACTCGACCAGCTTGGCGCGACGTCCTGGACGCGAGGCGACCAGGGCCCAGGGCACCAGCGCGAGGAACCCCAGAGGACCCAATCCGTCGGGGCGCACGAGGCCGGGCTGGGCGAGCCCGAGCAGAGCCCAGGTGAGCGCCACGCCCAGGGCACGACCGCCCGGGGACAGGGTCGCACCTGCGACCTGGTTACAAGCTTCTTGCCTCGTCTGGGACACGGGTGAACCTTCGCCCTCGTCGGGGGGCCACGTCGCGTTCAGAATGGAGAGAAGATCCACGCTCGGCGACGCATGCCGGAAGTGTAGCGACGACGTGCCCCGAGTTCGGCACGGGATCCTGCCTCCCTGCATCTCCGCCGCCTGCGCCCTCCACGTTCGGCACCCCTTCGGCGTCTGTCTGTAGACGTCTGTCCTTTCTGTCTCCTTCGAGGGTCTCCTTCTCGAGTCTCTCCATCGGGCCTCGCCAAGAGTCCCTACGCTGGGCCTCATCTTCGAGTCTCTCCCCCCACGAATTCTCACCAGGAAGTCTCTCCACGGGATCTTCTGCGGGGCCTTTTGCGGGGCACGCCTCCGGCCCATGCGCCGGCCGCGCCGCTCCACCTGCTTGCCTATGCCTATCACCTCCGTTCCCGCCGCCGTCGGCCGATTCGTGGCCGTCGTCGGTCCCCTGCTCCTGGTGACCAGCCTGCCCGGATGCGGTTCGGGAGACACCACCGCCGAGAGCCTCGCGTTCGAAGGTGGAGGTCGCGTGCGCGAGGCCACGCGCGTCCGTGTCAGGCCCATCGATCAGCGTGACATGGTGCGCGTCACGTCGACGACGACGGCCATCCGCTCCGAGCGCGAGGTCGAGGTCTTTCCGCGCATCGCCGGCACCGTCACCGAGTTGAAGGTCGAAGAGGGCGATCGCGTCGAGCTCGGTCAGATTCTGTGCGTGCTGGACGACCGTCAAGCGCTGGCCGCTCTCGCCGACGCGAACGTCGCGTTGAAGGAAGCCCAGAACGGTGTCCCGCGCGCCGAACTGACCGTCCGCGAACGCACGGCCGCCGTGGCCCGCGCGCTCTT
>JAJDEX010000325.1 GCA_029259575.1 Planctomycetota bacterium
TGTTGTGTGCGGGCGGCGGGGCCCAAGGACCGATCTCAAGGGTGGCGAGCCCCACATCGGTCGCCAGCGCGCTTCCACATTGAACGAGGAACGTGTCCCCGGGCTGGACGCCAGAGACCTGCAACCGTGCGTCGAGCCCGCTGCCGCTGTCTTCGTCGGACGCGACACAGGTCGAGCCGCAGCCAGCCCCTGCGTGAAGGCGGAGCACCGTGTCGTTCACGGTCGTACCGCTGAGCCGGAACTGAACATCGCCTCCGGTGACGGCGGTCCACTGGAAGAACACGTCGCTCGCCATCTCGCCGACGAAGCAGGGTCCGACCTGCCCGGGATCGCCGTAGAGGCTGGTCGTGGCGTTGGTCGTGTCGATCGCGAACGCGCCCGGGCCGCTGATGACTCGTGCGGTGAAGCAGTCGTCGTGTGTCGGCAAGGTCGTCGTCAGGTTGATGTTCAGGGTTCCCGCATGATTGCCGAACGTCGAGATCCACTGACCGGCTTGGATCAGGAACTCGTCACCTGCAGCGACACCGGTCAGCGCGAGTCGGCTCTCGCCTTGAAGCCCGCACGGTCCGTCGTCGTTCGCATCGACGCACGTCGCCGTGCAATCGCTGCCTTGGTGCAGGTTCAGCACCGTGTCGCACCCCACGCCGCACGTGTCGAAGACGTAGTCCCCAGCGGAAACGGCGGTCCAGACGAAGAACACGTCCGCCCTGGCTGGCTCGCCCAACAACGCCAATCCGCACAGAATCGGGTCATTGCCGTCGAAATTGGACGTCGTGGCTCCGCGCAGGTCGTAGGCGAATCCGCCGGTTCCGCTGATGGCGCTGGGCGAGGAGCACGTGTCGTTGCCGGGCGGAACGGGGGGGACCTCGAAGACGAGCGTCCCGGCATGGCCCGGCGAGCTCCAGGTCCATTGCGCGACTTGGATCAGGTAGACGTCACCCGTGCCCACGGCCGGGATCAACAGGTGCGTACCGGTGTCACAACACGGCGTGTCGCTCGAGACCACGCAGGTGGCGGAACAGTCGGAACCGAAGTGGGCGTTCAGGATCGTGTCGCTCGCGCCGCCACAGTTCGTGACCTGGACGTTGCCTGGCGTCGTGGCCGTCCATACGAAGAACGCGTCCGCCTCGAGCACGCCGTACACGGATCCGCAAACGAGGTTGTTGCCGCCTTCGAAGCCGCTGGTCGTGGCCGACGTCGTGTCGTATCCGAACGACCCGAGACCGGCGATGGGATCGGGGACCGAACAGTCGTCGCCGCCTTGCGCGGCGGCGCTGGAGGTGAGAACGACGCAGGTCGTGATGGCCGCCACGAAGGCGAGGGAGGGGCGCATCCTGATTCCAATGGCAGGGGGTTTGGAGCGATGACGGCCGGTTCAGGGCCGCCGGTTCATCCTAGGCCGCTTGCGGAATTCTTGCCCCGGATCGGTGGACTCGGGTCGATCTCGGGCAAGGAACGCCCCGCAGGTGGCGCGAGGGGATGGTTCCCTTGGTGGGTTCACGCAAAGTGGTCCACGCAGACTCGCTGGAACATCCTGCGCGTGACCCGTGATGGGGCGGTTCAGACCAGCCAGCGCCGCAGCGGATCGTCGACCGGCATCGGGCCTTGGTGCAGGAACGGTTCGCCAAGCCGAGCCGAGATGGACTCGCCCCAGAAGCGCGCTTTGGTGGTCATGCGTTCCTCGATGTCGGCGCCGAACAGGAAGTGGCTGCCGTCGTCGCCGCCATCCTCGGGCGCGAGTTGGCTCGAGTAGCAGCGCACCGCGGCCAACTTGCGCTCCCAGACCTCACCGACGTCGACGACGAACGTCGGCGCGCTCAAGGTGTGGGACAAGTAGTGATAGATCGCTCGCGGGCGGTGAGCGGTCTGGTTCGCGTCCTGGGCGAGTCGTTTCAATCCGGACAGGAACCAGGCCTCACGTGTCAGTCGCCCCGTGGCCTGATGGTCGGGGTGCAGGTCCTCGACGTGGTGCGAAACGACCGCATCCGGGCGATAGCGGCGGAGCAGACCCGCCAACCGTTCGCGGCTCTCGACGGTGACCTGAACGCGACCGTCGGGCAGGTCCAGGTTCTCGCGCACGTGAAGTCCCATGGCCGCGGTGGCGGCGGCGAGTTCGGCGTCGCGTGTCGCTCCGCTGCCGCGCGAGCCCATCTCCCCGTGCGTGGCGTCGACGACGCCGACCTTGGCGCCCGCATCGATCAGGCGCAGGAGCGTCCCCCCGACCGAGATCTCGGCATCGTCCGGATGCGCGGCCACAACGAGTACATCCAGCTTGAGGTCGGTCATTCAGCGCTCGCGTCTGCGGTAGGTTCTTCGAGGTCGGGCAGGTGCACGACCAGATGTTCGGTGCTGATCGAGGGCAATTCGTTCCAGAGGGCGTCGATCAATCCCAGCCCATGTTGGGCCAGGTAACCGGTGGCGCCCAGAACGCGTTCCTGGGGTTTCCCACGCGGATACAGGGTCGCATTCAGGCGTCGCACATGACGCTCCCCCTTGCCGGAGCGGTTGGCGTGCACCCGTTCCGCCTTGTCCTGGACCTTGCCGGTCGCCTTGCGGATCTGTTCGATCGCGCGCTTCAAGCTCGATGTCAACGCCGGCTCGAGGGCCTTCAGTTCGCCCTTGAGCGACAGGAGCTCAGAGACCGCCCGCTCGGTGGTTTCGTGCAAGGCCTGGATCACGGGCGGCGGATCCAGCGCCTCCCCGCGCGTGAACTCGCCCTTGGCCGCGAGAATGCTGGCGACGTCGGTTTCGGATCGAACGAGTGCCTGGCGCGTCGCGCCATCGACGAAGGTGATGGACGTGCGGGGCACGAAGGCCGGCGTCTGGATCCCGGCGTGCTCCCGCGCCACGACCAGTTGGGCGTGGTAGTCGAGTTCGCCGAACCCGCCGACGTACGCGCACGTCGGAAACACGGCGTCCTGGACGAGCGGGCGCAACAGCGCACCGGCCGACCAGCCCTCCAGGTCTTCGAGGATCAGCGCAGCCAGTTCCGCCGGGGTCCGTGAGCCCGCTTCCCCGTCGTACGCGAAGCCTTCTCCACCCGGCCGCAGCGGGCGGCGCCCCGTGTCGTCGACGCGGAACACGAGAGCGGCGGAGGCCGGATCGATCGCGGGCTGGTCGACCGAACCCTGGATCAGTGCTGGCGTTGGATTCGCACCGACCAGATCCGACAACGCGCGGGACAACTGGGGTCGAATCCAATCCGGTTCGAGCACGACCAAGCCATGTTCGCCCAGAAGTTGCGTCAAGGCGCGGGTCAGCGTGCGGACGAGGGTCTCCCCGTGGCGCGGGAAGAGCAGGTCGACCGCAGCTTCCGCATGCAGGTGCTCTTCGTACGTCTGCGTGACGAGCGCGCGGGTCGCCTCCAGCCGGTGCGTTTCGCGGTCGAGCGGAATGCGGCTGAACGGCTGCCTTCCGGAGCTCAAACCCGCCAAACGGACCTTTTGGAGGTCCTGGGCACGGTTCTTCAGCCAGGCATGGTTCACCTCGGCCAGGTCGTGATCGTCGCCGTGGTTCCAGAAGATCGGGACGACCGGCACGCCCCAGTCCTGCGACAGATCACGCGCCAACAGGCAAGCCTGCATCGCTTTGTGCAGCGTGTACAGAGGACCGCCGAGCAACCCCGGCTGTTGACCGGTGATGACGCAGAAGCTGCCGGGGCGACCCAAGACCTCGAGCGAGGTCCGCACGCGTGGCGCGCCGTCGAGCCCACCGTCCAGCGCCGCGGCGAGGCCCGAGGCGATCGCCAGCGACAAGGCTTCGCGGTCCGCCTTGTCGAGCCGGTCCTCGGGGCGTTCGATCTCGGACGGCTTGCGCGCGACCTTCAAGCCGTCGAGCGAGCCTTGCGCCAACGCCTGGGCTCCACGTGCGCTGATCCCCACCGCATTCGCGGGGAGGTGCTCGAGGGTCAAGGTGGTGGACGGCCGGGGTGCGGTCAAAGCTGGGTGACCCCGAGGGCGCCGCGCAACGCGTCGTTCGTCTCGTCGACGGCACGGCTGGTGGCATCGCGCCAATCGTCCCCGTGGCCGGCGAAGAGGATCGCGCGACTCGAGTTCACGACCGCGCCGCTGAGGCCTTTCGTGAATCCGTGTGCCACATCCTTGGCGTCAGCCCCCTGAGCTCCGAATCCGGGCAGCAGGAAGGGCGTATGGGGCATTCTGGCCCGCATCTCGATCAGTTCGGAGGGGTGCGTCGCGCCGACGACCGCGCCGATCGAGGACAGCCCCGACGCGCCGATCAGGCCGGATCCCCAGCGACTCACGGCGTCGGACACGACGTGCGTCAGCGGCGGATCGCCGTGGTTCTGGAACTCCGCGCTGCCCGGGTTCGAGGTGCGCAGGAGCACGAAGAGCCCCGCATCCGCCTGATGGCAAGCCGTGAGAAAAGGCTCGATCGAATCGCTTCCGAGGTACGGATTCACCGTCAGGCAGTCGCACAACGAATCGCTCGGCAGGCCGGGCCCTCCCGTCAGGAACGCTTCCGCGTAGGCAGTGGCGGTCGACCCGATGTCGCCGCGTTTCGCATCGCCGATGACGAGCAGGCCCGCGGATCGGGCGGCAGCGACCACGCGTTCCCAGGCTTGGATGCCGTCCGCGCCCAGGACCTCGAAGAAGGCGGACTGGGGCTTCACCGCGGGGACGCGATCGGCGACGACCTCGATGACCGCGCACAGGAAGTCACCCACCGCTTGCGCGCGATCGGCGCGCGAAGCATCCGGGTCGCGCACGACGGCGTACGGTGCGGGAAGGCGGTCGAGGAAGGGGTCCAGGCCAACCACGAGCGGGCTCTGCTTGGCTTGGACGGCAGCGTCGAGACGATCGGCGAAGTTCATGGCCGATCAGAATAGCCCGCGAATGGCGCCTTTCGGCCTCGAAGTCCCCTGTTTCAGCACAAGCTGTCCCGCCATCGAATGGAAGCGGTTGCGACCGGCCCTTGCGGCGCGCCGCCGGCTCAGGCCACGGTGCGCGGGACCCTCACCATGGTCTCGAGGGCCGTGGTGAGCTCCTCCACGCGCTCGCTGGGGGGGACCAGGACGCCCGCTGAGACGACGATGCGCAAGGCCTCGTCGACCGGCACGTCGATCGGGATCAGGCGCTTGCGTTCGAAGAAGACCGTGAACCCGGTCATCGGCATCGGCGAGGTCGGTACGAAGACCGAGACGTATTCGCCGCCCAGGCCCTCGTTGATGCTCTTCATTCCGGTGCCCGTGACGAACCCGAGGGCCCAGACGTTGTCGGACGGATAGGGCGCTGCGACGACGCTGTCGAACTCCAGGTTGTTGTCGTCCGAGAGGAAGAACTCGACCAGCTGTTTGGTGTACGGGTAGACGGAGCGCACCAGCGGAATGCGATGCAGAATGCGGTCGAACGCGGCGATCGAGGTCTTTCCCAGCAGTCCCGAGGTGAGGTAGCCGAGCAGCAGGACCAGCACGAGGGACAGAACCACCCCGACCGCCGGGTGCACCTTGCTCGCGGTGGCTTCTCGCAACGCTTTCCCGTCGATGGCCAGCGCTTCGAAGTCGCGCAGGAACGTCTGGTGCTCGTCACGCCAAGCGGCGAGCGTCACCTTGAACGTGTCGCCCCCATAGCCCCCGAGTCCCTCGAGTCGATCGCTCAACTCGTCGGGCACGCGATCCTCGTCCAGGAACTCCCTGGCGTACGGGTCGATATCCATCGAGTCGAGCACGGTCCAGCCCAAGCCGTTGCCCTCGAGGGCCCCGTAGATCGCGCCGTTGATCGGCCCGGTCAGGTAACGATCGACGAACTGGAACACCGTGACGAAGACGAAGAGGGTCAGCACAGTGGGCAGCAGGACCGCCAATCCACGCAGGAACAGGCCGCGTTTGCGCTTCTTGCGGGGGGTCTTGCCGGGGGAGGGGAACGGATGCTGCACACACCGGGTATCGACCGTCCGCGGGCCCGTTCTGTGGCTCGATCCACTGGGATTGGCCCGGATTCGAGGGCGTGCGCGACTGGCCAGGTTCGCTCCGCACGAATGCAGAATCGAAGTGCTGGACCTCTAGCCTGGATCCCTCACGTGGATGTGCCGCGAGTGGCCCTGATTCGTGGGTTGTCGGCGCTTTGCGGCCGTGGCCCCCACAGTCGGGGTCTCTGGCCCCGTCGAGGACGGACGTCAACGCAACGTATCGTCAACGCGCGAGTTGGGTCTGCTCACCGTGCATGCGCGTGAGGGATCCAGGCCAGGAGTGGCAGGCAGTCCTCGAGGAGTTCGCCTGGACCTCTCCGAACGGGGGCGAGCACGTTTTCGGAACGAGCTGGGCCACTCTTCCCGCTCGACCGACCTGGACCAGGAGTCTTCGATCGGATGGGCGCCTTCGAGGCCGAGGGCTCCTCCCCGGGATCGCCTGTGCAGGAACTCGTGGCGACTACGTCGCGGTGATCCCGTCCAGGAACTTCGAGGCGATCGCATCGGCGAGCGGCAGGCCGGATTCGGTCAGTCGCCAACGCTCCTCGCCCTCTGGCCCGACGCAGCGTTCGAGGTGGCCCGAGGTCTCGAAGCCGTGGGCGATCGGCAGCGCGGGATCCACCGGGCCGTCGAACCCGGCGGTGCGCCTCGCTCTGGCGGGTTCGAGTCCTTCCGCCAAGCGCAGACCCAGCCACCAGGTTTCTGCCAGGCGGCTCGCGGGATCCAGACGCTCGTCCCAAGCGGTGGCGTGCCCCGCGTTGGTGATCCAGCGGCGGTAGGCCGCCAGGGCCCGGGGATTGCCGAACCGAACCGGGCCGACGCGGCTCACCGCGCCCGGTCCGATCCCGACGTAGGGGCCGTTCTCCCAGTAATTAACGTTGTGGGCACACTGCTGACCAATCGAGGCGTAGTTGGACACCTCGTAAGCGTTCAGTCCTGCCTGGGAGCAGGCGCTGCGGGTGGTCAGGAACAGGTCCAGCTCCAGGTCTTCGTGCAACGGACTCAGCTTGCCCTCGTCGAGCCAGCGCTTGAAGGGGGTGTTCTCCTCGAACGTGAGGTTGTAGGCGCTCAAATGGTCGGGCCCGAGCGCGAGGATCGTGGCTAGATCTTCCTCCCAAGAGGCTAGCGTCTGTCCCGGATACGCATAGATCAGGTCCACGGAGACCGCTTCGGCCCCGGCTTGCCGCGCCGCGTCGTAAGCGGCCAAGCCCTGGGCCGCATCGTGGACCCTTCCGAAGGTCTTCAGGGCGTCGTTGCGCATGGATTGGAGGCCGATGGACAGGCGCCGCACCCCCAGGTCGAGCAACACCCGGGCCTTCGCGACGTCGAGGCTCTCTGGGTTGCATTCGGCGGTGACTTCCACGGCGGATGAGCGGAAGTTGGTCACACGGTCGAGTTCGTTCAGGACCTGCTCCAGTTGCGGAGCGCTCAACAGGGACGGGGTTCCGCCGCCGAGGAAGACCGTACGGGGCCGCTCCGGGGCGCGCGCCCGGATCTCCTGCACGATGTGCTCCACCATGCCGTCCACGTCCTGGCCCTCGGCCGCGACCGAGAAGAAGTCGCAGTACGGGCACTTCGTCGCACAGAACGGAAGGTGCAGGTAGATCGGCGTCCCAGGCTCGGCGCGTTCAGGTTGCGCGCACGGCGGCTGGAGCGCGAGGGACGGGGCAAGCCCCACTTCGTCCGCGCTCTTGGACGGGAGCGCCTCGGAGGCCTTCCCCGATTGCGTGCCGATGCGCTCCGGATCGAGAGGCGTCGTGCGGCTGGAGCTCGAGTCCCGAGGTCCGGCATCGCGGGCCCAGGCGGGCGGGCGCGATCCTTCGGAACCGGTGTCTTGGGATTCGGGGCTCACCCGCGGAGTCTAGCCCGGATGTCGCATGGCCTTGCACCGGCAGCGTCCCGAACCGGACGTCCTCGGCGAAGTTCTGGTCGTGATCGAGCGGGGGGGAGGCGCGTTGAGCCCGCTGCTAACTTCCCCGCTCGAAACCGATGGTCCCACGGCGCCTGGCCGAATGGGGTCCCGGCTGGCCCCGAGGTCGAGCGGGGCGAGCCGGAGCGGACCTCATTCTCCGCCCATGATGTCGTAGAGCTTTCGCAGCGCGGCTTGCTCCAGTTGACGGACCCGCTCGCGGGTCAGTCCCACCACGCGGCCGATCTCCTTGAGCGTCATCGGGTCGCCGCCCAGGGTGCCCAGGCCGTAGCGCAGGCGCAGGATCGTGGCTTCGCGGTCCTCGATCGTGTCCAGCAGGCCTTCCAGGCGCGTCAGCAGGTCCCGTTGGGAGGTCCGCTCCTCCGGTCCGACGTGGTTCTCGTCCTCGACGGTGTCCTGGTTCTGGGAGAGCACGTCCAGCGAGACGTCGCCGCCGCTGTTGGTCTCGATCGTGCGCTTCAGGAGAGGCCAGGTCTCGCGCGGGATGCCCAGTTCCTGGGCCACCTCTTCGACGGTCGGCGCGCGTCCCAACATGTAGGTGAGCTCAGCCGAGACGGAGCGCCACTTGGAGATGTACTCCGACATGTAGCCCGGCACCCGTACGGACTTCACGGTGTTCGTCAGCGCGCGGCGGATCGATTGCTTGATCCACCAGGTGCCGTAGGTCGAGAACCGGCAACCCGCGGCGGGGTCGAACTTCTCGGCGGCCTTCATGAGGCCGATGTTCCCCTCGGCGATCAGGTCCTGGAGGGTGAGCCCACGGTCGCCGTAGATCTTCGCGATCGATACGACCAGACGTAGGTTGGCGCGAATCAGGTGTTCGCGGGCGGAGAGATCCCCGTCTTGGACTCGGGAACCAAGGACCTTCTCCTCATCTGCGGTGAGAAGGGGGACCTCGTTGATTTCCTGGAGATAGGTCTCCAAGCAGCGTTCGGCGGAAATGGTGGGCCTCCGGGGGGAGTTCGTGGGCGACGGCGCGGGCCTCAAGGCCCAACGAACACCGGATCGGAAGGTGGCAGGCCCGTTCTTGAGCCCGAGCCGAGGTCTGCTTCGGGCCTCCAGCGGATAGACTGGCTGGACGGCCCCGCCAGCGGCCGCACCCATGTCCGAGACACCCCTGCAAAAGGTCGTTCCCGAGGAGGAGTTCGCTCGCCAACTCGGAACGCTCGCGGAAGGCTTCGCACGCCTTTCCGCAGCCCTATTGGCCGATCGGGGCTCATCTTGGAACAAGCGCGAGTTGTTCGCCCTGCAGAGCGAGGCCGACGAACTCGAGGCGGTTCTGGACGACCACGGGGCACGCCAGAATCAGGCGTTCCATTACCTGACGGAATTGACTGCCTCGATTCGGGGTTTCAGTTTGGCGGCCCTGAGTCTCGAGCATCTGGACCGTCGGCTCGAGGGGTATGGGGTCTTGGAGCGCTTGGGTCCCGAGGATGGGCCGGACCTGGTTCGAGACCTGAATGAAGCGCGGCGTTTCACCCAGGATTCCCTCGCCGGCCTGCTCGACCGTTGGCGCGTGGAGGTGGGCGAGGTTCACGGGGTGTCGCTGCCGGAGTCCGTTCCGGGGGCCACGATTCGAACGCGAGAACCGGTCCGGTTCTGCCTGCCAGCAACCCTGGGTCAGGAGGAGTTGACCGACGAGGATCAGCGAATCGCCGAGGTGTCCTCCAAGTTCCTACAGGCGTGCGAGATGCTCGAGCAAGCCGGTTTGGTCCGCGAGCAGGATCCTCAAATCCGCGATCGAGTGCTGCGGGAGCGCTGCAACGAGGAATTGGCGCGTGTCTACGAAGCGACGGTTCACAACCTGCAATCGGCCTACGACACGCACCTCAAGAACACGGTCGTCGAAGCCAAGGACGAACGGCTGCGGCAGTTGCGCGGCCACATCTCGACCGGCCTGCACATGCTCGAGGCGGTCACCCAACTCACGCACTTCCTCGAGCGACACGAGAACGGCGAACGCACCGAGGCGGCCCGACGCCAGCTCAGCGAGGTCGTGCCCCGGGCAGCGGTCACACACGTAGCGCTTAACTTACTTTTATACTGGTCCCAAGTGTCCATTAAGAGTGGTCGCCAGCTTGCCAACGAGTTGCTGCCCAGCTACACCGACTTGCAGTCGATGGAGGTCGAGTTGGCCGAAGGACTGATGCTGCACGCTCGCCCGGCTTCCTTGATCGTGGCCATCGTCAACCAGTACGGAACTCCGGTCGAGCTCGAGGTCGCAGGTCAAACCTGCAATGCCGGCTCCATACTCGAGTTGATGATCCTGGTCGGCTCCACGCCGGAGAATCGCTCCTTCGTGTTTCGAGGCGATGCGAACCCGTTGCGTGACATCGGATTGCTGTTCGAGGCCGCCCTCGGCGAAGAGGGCTTGGACCAGCTTCCTGAAGGGCTGGCCTACCTTCGAAGCTGACGGCGAGGCCGGCCTGTGTTCCACGTGGAACATCGGTCCATGCCAGAGGCCCTTGCCAGGCTCACTTCGGAGGTGGTGCAACGCCAGATGGAACCTGCGCTGCACAAGTTGGCTTCCGGCCCTGCCTGGCGATCCTCGATCGCCCACCACCCAGAGAGGCCTTCGCCTTGCCGCTGCCGGCAGCCGCGCGGTTCAACGAGGCCGAGCCTCCCGGTGCTTGAATGTTCCACGTGGAACAAGTTGGGCGGTCGCGGTGGGCCAACCCTTCGGGTGCGCCACTCCAGGGTCACCAGGACTTGCACCGTGGTGGGTCAGGATCGATGGCTCGGCCCATCGAATGTTCCACGTGGAACACGGACTGGAGTTGGGATCCGTTCCTCGCCACGACCGTCGCTTGGGACGCCATCACGACCCCCGGGCACATAGGTCACCATGCGGCCCACCCACCAAGGGGGCCCCCCCCCCCCCCCCCGGGGCCGGCGGAGGGGGGGGGCGAGGAGGGGGATGGATGGGGGAGAAACAAA
>JAJDEX010000326.1 GCA_029259575.1 Planctomycetota bacterium
TCGCATCCTGGGGCTGTAGGAGGTCCCAAGGGTTTGGCTGTTCGCCAATTAAAGCGGTACGTGAGCTGGGTTTAGACCGTCGTGAGACAGGTCGGTCCCTATCTGGTGTGGGTGTAGGATGATTGATGAGGTTTGCCCCTAGTACGAGAGGATTGGGGTGGACGAACCTCTGGTGCTCCAGTTGTCACGCAAGTGGCACCGCTGGGTAGCTACGTTCGGAACGGATAAGCGCTGAATGCATCTAAGCGCGAAGCCTTCTCAAAGACGAATCATCCCCATGAGACCCCTGGGAGACTACCAGGTTGATAGGTCAGCGGTGTAAGTGCAGCGATGCATTGAGCTTACTGATACTAATTGGTCCATCGGCTTTACCACCTTCTTCCAATTCAACGACGGCCTCGGCCTGATGTTGAAGTGGTAGAAGGTCGCCCTTCTGGGCGTGACCTTTCTGTCATGATCTTGTTCCACCTTTTCTTACAAGCCCGAGCTCGGCCTATGGGCGCGACGATCAAACTCGTTCGCGACCGGCTAGCTCAGGCTCCAGTATTCCCGGTGACCATAGGTAGCTGGCCACACCCGTTCCCATCCCGAACACGGTCGTTAAGCAGCAGCCGCCGATGATAGTGCTTATGCGCGAAAGTAGGTGATCGCCGGGGCTTCCCAAGGCCCGTTGGACTCGTTCCAACGGGCCTTTTTCGTGTCTAGAATTCCGGTTCGGGTCTCCCCGAACCACGTTCAATGGCGCGGTTCGTCCGGTTCCGAGGCCTCGGTCTCGTACCCGTCGGGTGTTTGGGTCCCGGCGGCGGCCGACTTCTGCTCTTGATGCTCTGGTGGATGGCAGGCAGCCCCGGTGGCCGAGTGGTCCTGCCCTCTGCGTCACCCTTGCCAGCTTGGATCGGGCCCATGGGCACCTTCCATCTACCGGCATGAAAGAGCCCTCGTCGTGGGGTCTGTTCCCACGGGAACGTGCTTGGCGGTCGCCCACGTCGAGGATGCGCCCCTCGACTCCACGGTCGGGCCACGGAAGGTACGTATCCGGCGACCGGGGACCGCGATGTGGACCACGACGGCGTTCTGGTTTCGCTTGCTGCAATCCATTCCGCTGGATCTGGCTCCTACGTCGAGATCCTGACGGTGACGCGCGCAGCCCGCACGGTGTGACGATCACGACATGGCCCTGATGGAGTGCTGCGCAGCAGGTGGGGGATGGCGGTCACGACGAAGGGACCTGGTCGGGTGGGCCGTGGCTCCGATCGAACGCCCACCTTTCCCACCCCATGGTGCTCGAGGGAGACTCCCGTGCCGAGCCGAGCGGTGGCCGTGAGTCCTGCACGTCCGACTTCGTGGAGGATCGTTGGGCGAGGCCGAAGTCCTGGAAGGACCCCCAAGAGCGTGTTCATGGGATGATGGAGTCGACTTTGCCCGAGCTCGGACGGTTGGCTCATTCATCCCCCGGATTCGTTCATGGGGAGCGTGCCAGGTCCTCGGCTTCACCATGGGCGGGTCGACATCAGATACCCAAGCCGGAATGTGCCTGGAGGTCCGGCCGAGAACGAGCCATTCCGCAGTGCCCCGCGCTCGGTGAGGATTCAGGAGACGGGCTCCAAGCATCGCTCGGCGCTATTCGTAGGTTGCGGCAGCGTCGAACGGGGTGGGCTGCGCGATGGCTCGCCTTCGGCCGGACCTGCAGCCTGGATCCCTCGCGAGCAGGCACCGTGAGCATGCACCGTGAGCACAGCCAAATGGTCGCCGCAGGCGACTTCCCGCGCGATGGCGGTTCATTGCGATCACGTCCGTCCTTTGCCGAGGCAGAGATCCCGACTGCGGGGGAGCGCGACCGCAAAGTGCCGCCATCTCACGAGTTGGCCCGACTCACGGTGCATCCTCGTGATGGATCCAGCAGTGCAGGCTAGGGCTTGGGGACACCCTCAGGGCGAAACCAGAAGAACGGCGGCCGCTCATGGAGCGGTCGCCGTTCATCTTTAGGGGCACCCTCAACCCGGCCGTGAGCAATGCCGGACTCTTGCCGAGGTGGATCGCTGCGAGAGGTGGTCGAGGGACCGCTAGAACTGGCGGACCACGCCGACCACGACGCCGCGGATCTGGATGTCGTCGAAGTACATCGGCTCCATGGTGGAGTTGGCCGGCTGGAGGCGGATGCGACCGTCCTCCTTGTAGAAGCGCTTCAAGGTCACGTCGCCATCGGGCAGCGCCGCGACGACCGTCTCGCCGTTGCGCGCGGTGTTGCGGCTCTCGATCAGGACGATGTCGCCGTCGGCGATGGCGTCCTCGATCATGGACTGGCCTTGGACGCGCAGGGCATAGACCTCGCGGCCGGGAGGAATGAGATCGTTCAGGTCGAGGACCTCGTCCTGCTCGATGGCTTCGATCGGGGAACCGGCTGCGATGTTGCCCAGGATCGGGAGCGTGGTGCCACGCGAGGTGGAGGCCTTCGACGTGCTGCTCGGGTCTTCGTCCTCGACGATGCGCAGCCCTCGACTGATGCCCTTCGCTGCGCGCTCGATGGCTCCCTTGCGCTCGAGCTCGGCAACGTGCCCGAAGATGGTGACCTTGTTGACTCCCTGGTGTCGGGCGATCTCCTCGAGGGTCGGGCTGATGTCGTGTTCTTGGCTGTACTCGGCGATGAAGTCGAGGATCTGCCGTTGTCGCTTGGTCAGGGGGAGGTTCGCCATGGGGACTCGTGGAGTCTGGGAGATCCGGGCGGTGGTGCCTGGTTCTCGGAGGTGGTGGTCGGGGACGTGGGTGCCGCCTTGCCCGTCATGGGTAAGCAAGGGGTGGAGGTTCGCCCAGGGTGCCTTCGGCCGTACCTGGGCTGGGTCGGACCGGATTCGAGGCCCCGCCGTGCGGCCAGCAGGTCCACAGCAAGGGGCGCGCCAGCCAAGTGGGCCGTCGGCAGAACCACTCGGTCGCTCGAAACATGCATGTTGCGGACTGCGTTGGAGTCGCAGCGGGCAGCCCGCATGGTCGCGGCGCCCTTGCAAGACTGCAGCCGGTCCAGCTGCATGGACATGCGGACACGCCGCCGAGGGAGCACTCGGCGACGCGTCCAGGGCGAGAGGGGGTCGCCCGGAATCCAGGTACCGCACGGAGCCTGGAGTTCGTTGAGGAGAGGGTGGGTTTGGATGGTGGTCTGGCGGGATGGGAACGACCTGCGCGTCGACCGCAACTTTGTTGGCGCTGCGCGGGTCCAGGGTTCGGCGGACCTGCGCGCCGATGCGCCGGGTCGGTCGGTGATGCGTTGAATCTTGGGTTGCGCGTCCCAGGCTCCAATCGGAGGGACCCGCTGAAGGCCTGGGGTGGCGACAACCGCGCGGTCTACACCAGGAACGTGCAGAGCACGACGGCTCCCAGGAAGGCGTACGAGGAGAGGTCTTGGCGAGCGCAGTTGACGAGACGGGTCATGGTGGTGTCCTTGGTGAGGACGTCCCCGCGAGGAGCCGAGGGCTCCGGGTCCCCCTGAAGGGGAGAGGACGTGGTTGTTGTTGGTGTCTTGGGTGCATCCCCTTGCGGGGGCGCGGTCTGTCTATCTTTCTGGTGCGTCCCGTACGGGCCGCGGTCTCTGTCTGATGCGACCCTTGCGGGCCGCGGATGCTGTCTGAAGGCATCCCGTCTGGCTGCTTCTTCCCTGCTCGTGGACGGTTGGGCTCGAGCGCTCCGCAGAGATGCTCGGGCCGCCGCCCCCTCGGTGACCGACCTCGATGGTTCCCCTTGGAGTCCCGCTCGGACTGGAATAGGGGGAGGTCGTGGTCGATCGCCGTGTTCGTCTGGTCGTGCTGGATGGTGCTCCGTGGGGGAGTGCCGCCGAGCGCGTTGTTCTGGTCTTAGGGTGGGCCGTGGTTGCAGGGCTGGCCCGGCATTCATGGCTGACCCTGCATCCATAGCTGACCCTGCATTCATAGCTGACGCAGTGTGGGAGCCGCCTCTGACTCCCCTGCGCCGGTTGAGTTGTAAGCCTCGATCCTGGTTGGGCCGCCCTTCGTCGCCTGGGCCCAGCGCATTCGCCGGGGAAGCTTGAAGTCCCCCGAGATGAGCGAGGCGGCTCACCCCGGGGGAGGGAAGAAGGCCTAACAGGACCCGAATCTATCGGCTTTTCGGGCCCGAACAGGACCCGAACCTGGAGGAATCGCAGGCCCTCGCTGCAAGTCCCCCAACACCAAGGGGTTAGGGATGCGTTCGGGTGGGGGATTTCGGTGGAGAACGCGCCGCCTGCGATGGTCTTCCGCCCGTTCCGTCCCCCGATCCGTCCTGTCGGATGCGCGTTCGGCCGCGTGGCCTCCCCCTCGAGCGCCTGTCGTGGCGAGCCCGGGTTCGGGGACATGCGGTGAGGGCACGCCTCGGTCAGTGATGGTCCTCCTCCACCTCGAACCTCTCGCAACAGAAGGCTTCCCAAGCGTCAGGTTTGCGCCCAAAGCACACCTAGACACCCTCCCGGGCAGCGCCTCGAAAGCGATCCGGGTTAGCATGGGCCCACCGGTCCTTCGCATCGGTATCCGCCCTTGAGCCATCCGTTCCAGCTCGACCGCCGCTTGGTCCCCTTCGACCCCCGGCAGGTTCCCCAGTACCGCTTCGACGTACTCGTGCTGGGCGCAGGCGCGGCGGGTGCTCCGGCGGCGTTGGCCGCTGCACGTGGTGGTTCGACCGTCGCCGTCATCACCAAGGGCGACCTCGGCGAGGGCAACACGCGCTGGGCCAAGGGCGGCGTCGCCACCGTGCTGGCTCCCGAGGATTCGTTCGATGCGCACGTCCAGGACACCCTGCGCGTCGGTTGCGGCTTGTGCGATCCGGGCGTGGTCGAGCGTGCGGTCCGAGGTGGACCCGCGGCGCTCGAGCGTCTGATCGAATTGGGGGCAGCCTTCGACCGCGACGCGAACGGCGAGTTCGTGCTCTCCAAGGAAGGCGGCCACTCGCACCCGCGCATCGTGCATGCGCGCGGCGATGCCACCGGCGTCGAGATCCAGTCCACCTTGCGCGGCGCGCTCGAAATGAGCCCCGAGGTGCGCACGTTCACCGATCACTTCGCGATCGATCTGTTGACCGACGCGGAGGGCCGCGTGTGCGGCGTGCTCTGTGCCACCGATCGCGGGGAACGCGTCGCGTTCGCCGCTCGCTCGGTCATCCTGGCCACCGGCGGTGCCGGCCAGCTGTATCGCGAAACGACCAATCCCGACATCGCCACCGGTGACGGCCTGGCCATGGCCTTCCGTGCCGGCGCGGTCGTGCGCGACCTCGAGTTCGTCCAGTTCCATCCGACCTGCCTCTACATCGCCGGTGCCGCACGCGTGCTGATCAGCGAGATCGTGCGTGGCGCGGGCGCCGTCCTGCGCGATCGCCACGGCGTGCGCTTCATGCAGGCACACCACGAGGCCGCCGAGCTCGCCCCGCGCGACGTCGTCAGCCGCGCCGTCTTCCAACGCATGGTTTCGACCGGCGACACGAGCGTCTACCTGGACCTCTCCGAACTCGATCACGATCCGCACCTCGCCTTCCCCGCGGTCAGTCGCATCTGCAGCTTCTTCGGGATCGACATCGCCAAGGATCCCGTGCCCGTGCGCCCCGGCGCTCACTACATGGTCGGCGGTCTGGCGGTCGACGCGGAAGGTCGCACGAACGTGCCCGGACTGTTCGCCGTGGGGGAGTGCGCGAGCACCGGCCTGCACGGCGCGAACCGCATGGGCTCGAACTCGCTGCTCGAGGCGTTGGTGCTCGGCCACGACACTGGCAGCGCTGCGGCCGAGGAGGCTCGCGGAGGTGATCCCGTCCGTCCGATCAGCGATGAGGGCCGCCTCGACTCCGCGCCCCCGGCCGAGGTCCAGGTCAACCTGGCCGACCTCACGTACTCGCTCAAGTCGATGATGTGGCGTCAGATGGGTGTCGAGCGGGACGGCCCGGCGATGCGCGACGCGATGGAGAACCTCGAGTTCTGGTCCCGCGCCGTCGAGGCTCTGCCCAAGAACAGTCCGCGCGCTTGGGAACTCCTGAACATGCTGACCGTGGCTCGCCTGGCCACGCTCGGCGCCCTCGAACGCGAGGAGTCGCGCGGTGTCCATCACCGCACCGACTTCCCCGCTCTCGATCTCGCCGGTGCGTCGCACCTGGAACTTCGTCCGCAAGGCAACGCCCGGCGCCTACGCGCCGTCGATCTGGTCCGGACCCCGGCACGGGGCGTCCTTCCTCTCGCATGAGTCACGCTCCCATCGAAACCGGATCGCCCAAAGAGCGCGTTCTGGTCTGCGGCGTTCTGCTTCCGGGTCAACCGACCGAATCCGGCGGCCCGTTGTCCGAAGCCATGGCCCTCGTCGGCGCGGCCGAAGGCGTGGTCCTGGGCGAACCCCACTTCCAGAAGCGCGAGCGCGCGGTTCCCGCCACTTTGATGGGGCGCGGCAAGGTCGAGGAACTGCACGAACTGGTCACCGCTCTCTGCCCCGATGCCGTCGTCGTCGACAACGATCTGTCGCCCGCGCAGGGTCGCAACCTCGAGAAGGCCTGGGGCTGTCGCGTCATCGATCGCTCCGAGCTGATCCTGGACATCTTCTCGCGCCGCGCGCAAACGCGTCAAGCCAGGTTGCAGGTCGAACTGGCCCAACTCGTGTACCTGGCGCCGCGCCTGCGTCGCATGTGGACGCACCTCGAGCGGACCGAGGGCGCGATCGGCACGCGGGGCCCGGGTGAGACCCAGCTCGAAACGGACAAGCGCTTGCTCAGCAAACGCGTGAGCGACCTGAAGCACGAGCTCAAGCACATCGAGAACCGCAAGCAACGCGAGGTCGCATCGCGTTCCGAGGAGTTCACCGTCGGACTCGTCGGCTACACCAACGCCGGCAAGTCGACGTTGCTCAACCGCCTCACGGGCTCTACCGAGTTCGCCGCGGACATGCCGTTCGCGACGCTCGACACGCGCACCCGCCGCTGGAAACTTCCCGACGGACGCAGCGTGCTGCTGTCGGACACCGTCGGGTTCCTGCAGCGCTTGCCGCACCATCTGGTGGCGTCGTTCCATGCGACGCTCGAAGAGACGTTGCAGGCCGACATGCTCGTGCACGTCGTCGACGCCGCACATCCCGACGCCAGTCATCACCTGAACGCGGTCGATGAAGTGATGACCGAACTCTCGCCGCGCCTGTCCGCCGAGATCCTGCTGCTGAACAAGGTCGACGCCGTCGAGGACCCGCTCGAGCTGCAACTGCTCGTCGAGGGGCGTCCCGAGGACGTCGTCTACGCCAGCGCCAAGACCGGCGTCGGCCTCGACCTCCTGATCGCCCGCGTCGCCAAGCGCTTGGACGAACGCAGCTCGTTGGTGGACCTGTGGGTCCCCGTGACCGATGGTCGTACCGTCGCACGCATTCGTCAGTTGGGCGTCATCGACGAAGAGGCGTTGACGGACGACGGGCAGGAACTGCGGATTCGCGTGCGCCTCAGCGATGCCGTGTTGGGCAGCCTGCAAGCGACGGCCAGCGCTGGCCTGCGCGTCGTACCGATCGAGCACGACGCCGCTTCGGCCTGAGGGTCGGGGCCGGTCCCTGGCACCAACCTCGGGGTGCCTCCGCGCCCCAGGGGCGCTGGCCAGGATCCCTCACGGTGCATGCTCGTGAGGGATCCAGGCAGGTGTGCGGGCCATGTCCGAGCCCGCTTGCGGGGGATCGAAGACCCCGGATCAGCCCCACCCAGGGTCGTTCCTGGGACCTAGGCCGGGCTTCCGGAGAGACCTAGGGTCTCCCCTCAGGAGTGGGGAGGCCGCCGGCCGATGACAGGGGGGTCCACCCATGCGCTCCCCCCGCACCCCCAACACTCCGACCACGGCGCTCCTTCCCGAGCGTCGCAACGCGACCGAAGCTCTCGTCGTACGCGCCACGCTCCGCGGGGTCGGAGTTGCGTGCATCGTCGGTGCCTTGTTGCTGGTGGGGCTCGGCTGGTTCGACCTTCAACGACAGGAAACGCAGCGCCTGGACGAGGTGCGATCGCTGGCCAAGCTGGCCACGGCCACCTTGCCGGCGGAGGTGACCACCGAGGAGTTGGCGGCTGGTATCGGTCATCCCGCCTGGGGTGCTCTGTTGATCGACCCGCGCGTTCGCGGAGTCCGCGTCGTGGCCTCCGATGGTTCGACCCTCTTCAGCAAGGGGCTCGTTGTCACTCATTCGGGGCAAGCGGCGCATCACGAGGACTTCCGCTCCGCCGAGGGGGATGCCTCCGTCACGGCCTATGTGACCCGCGTCTCGTTGCGTGGCGTGGTGGTCGCCTGGAGCATCTGGCTCGCTCAGGTCGGCCCACCGCTGTTCCTGTTGCTCTTCCTGTTGATGCGCAACTTGCAGCGTCGACTGCTGCAGCCCGTGCGGGACCTGGTCGAGGTGTCGCGCAAGGTGGCCCTCGAAGGTTCGTACGGTGAGCGGGTTCAGAGCCGTCCGGGCAATGCATCGAGCGATCTGGCCGACGCCTTCAACCTGCTGTTGTTCGAGGTCGAGAAGCGCGACCGCGCGTTGGCGAAGACGCTGCACAACCTCGAGCAGGACGTCGAAGATCGCACGTCGGAACTGGTCCGCCTGAACGAGGAACTGTCCCGTTCCCGCGAACTCGCCGAGACCGCGACCCAGACCAAGTCCGCCTTCCTGGCGAACATGAGTCATGAGATCCGGACGCCGATGAACGCGGTGCTCGGACTCAGCTCTCTACTGCTCGACACCGACCTGGATTCCGAGCAGCGCTCGATGGCCGAGAAGGTGAAGCGCGCCGCCGACGGGCTGCTCGTGATCCTGAACGACATCCTCGACTTCTCGAAGATCGAGGCCGGCAAGCTGTCGCTCGAGCGCATCCCGTTCGATCCGCGAACGGTGCTCGAGGAGGCCGCCGACATGGTCGCGCAGGCCGCTCAGAACAAGGGGGTCGAGATCATTGCTCGCGTCGATCCCGAGGTCCCGTCGCGTCTGGAAGGCGACCCCGGGCGCTTGCGTCAGATCGCGCTGAACTTCGCCAACAACGCCGTGAAGTTCACCGAGCAAGGTGAGGTCGAGATCTTCTTGACCACCGAATCCAACTTCGAGGACGGCGTCGCGTTGCGCCTCGAGGTCCGCGACACGGGGATCGGCATCGCGCCCGATGTGCGCGACCGCCTCTTCCAGTCGTTCCGCCAGCTCGACGCGTCGACCACCCGCCGTTACGGCGGTACGGGGCTCGGTCTCGTGATCAGCAGCGAGCTGGCCAAGTTGATGGGCGGCTCGGTCGGCGTCGAGAGCGACGTCGGCGTGGGCTCCGTCTTCTGGGCGCGCTTGCGCTTCGGCCTCGTGCCCAACTCGAACGAGCGACGCCACGGTCCGCCCGAACTCGCCGGGCGCCGAACGCTGGTGTTGGTCGAGAACGACGCGCTCGCCACGACCGTGATCCAGAACCTCGAGGAGCTCGCCTGCGTCCCGCAACGTGAGACCTCGACCTATGGCGGGTTCGAACTGCTGGGTGCCAAGTGCGAGTTCGATCTGATCCTGCTCGACAGCAACCTGCCTGGTCGCGAAGCGTTCCTGGGCGCTCTGGGTGCGCGGACCGACATCGCGCCCATCCCGCTGATCCTGCTCGAACCGGAGTTCGCGAGACCCGCTCTGCAAGGAGCCGCCGAAGCGCGCGTCGCAGCTCACCTGGCCAAACCGGTCCGTCGCAGGGAGCTGACCAGCGCTCTGCGCGTCGCGTTCGGACTGCAGGAGCCGGACCGCAGCCTGCGCTCGCGCAACACCGATCGCTCCGACAGCTTGCCCCAGGAAGTGACGTCGTCCGTACGCATCCTGCTCGTCGAGGACAACCCGACGAACCAGCAACTCGTGCAGTACATCCTGGGCCAGCGCGGCTACCGCGTGCAGGTCGCGTCCAATGGACTGAAGGCGGTGGACGCCTTCGCCGGGGGGGAGTTCGATCGGATCCTGATGGACTGCCAGAGGCCCGAGATGGACGGCTTCGAGGCCACCGGTCACATCCGCGAGCTCGAGAAGTCCCGCGGGACCCACACGCCCATCCTCGCCATGACCGCGGGCGCCATGCAAGGCGATCGTGATCTGTGCATCGCCTCGGGCATGGACGACTACATCGCCAAGCTGATCCAGCCGCGCCAGATGCTCGAGTGGATGGAGCGTTGGGTGACCCGCGTTCTTCGCGACGCCATTCCGAGTCACCACGCGTCGCCAGCGCAGGCATCGAAGCCGGCGGTCCTGGACTCCGAAGCCACACTGGCCGGCCGCACGTCCAGGGATCCGGTCCACGTCGAAGCGCCCCAGGCACCGCTGCCCGCCAAGCCCGCATCCAGCGCGCGCGCGGGAGTGATCGACGACGACGTGTTGGGCTCGTTGCTCGCGGGGGACGAGGAGGGACGCCTGCTCGCTGTCGATCTGATCCAGGACTATCTGGAGCGTGCTCCGCGCAGCCAGACGTCGCTCGAGGAAGCCGCTGCCATGTCCGACTGGGACGCGTGCGCGCAGATCGCCCACGACTTCGTGTCGACGAACGGCACGGTGGGGGCCTTGCGCTTCGCGAAGCTCCTGCGCTCGATCGAAAGAGCCTGTCGTTCGAACGACGGGGCGGTCGTGCCCGGTCTCGTGAACGATGCCCGCAACGAACTCGACGATGCCCTGCGTGCGCTCGAGACGATGCGCTGAGCGCAGGTCACTGCCCGAGCAAGAGTGCTCGTGGAGGCAGCTGGATGTTCGTGTCCGCTTTCAGCGCGTTGGGGGAGCTGAGCCCGTTGAACGCAGCGACCGCGTTGACGAGGCCTGGCTTCGACGTGCCGTAGTGATCGTTGCAGATCCCGCCCAGGTACTCGCCCGACTTCACACGATGCACGGTGATGTCACTGTCGATCGGGTCGGGTTCGAACGGCGGCTCATCGACCTCGTCCGCGGGCCCGGTGAAACGGAACTCGGGCTCGAAGTCGTCGGTGTCGACCTCGCGCGCGTCCCGGTCGGGGAGCCTCGAGAGCGCACGGCTCGGACTGCCCAGCACGAGCGTCGTCCAACCCTCGCCGGGCGGGACCTTCGCCTGGATCTCGGTCTCCACCCCGAACTCGTGGCGTCGGCGATCGCGTGCATCGGACGTCTCGAACTCCTGCCAGAAGGCGGCCAGGAGGAAGAGCGTGCCGAGGATCGTGAGTCCGATGAGCGTTCGCATGAGAGTGGGGAGGGGGCGGTTCGTCGATCCGCGAGCGTTCAGCCTAGGGACCGATGATGCCTCAAACCAGAACGACGGCCGCTCGCCTGGGCGAACGGCCGTCGTGTGGATGCAGGGGGGAGCCCGGGACGTGCCCAGGAGTCCCCGAGCCGGTCAGCTGGCCGTGGACGGCGTCGAAGCCTTGGCGACCTTGGTGTCCTCTTCCTGGGGGAGGCTTTTCTGGCGTCGCGACTCGAGCCACAGGAGGGCGGGGGAGGCGATGAAGATCGACGAGTAGGTTCCCGCCAGCACGCCGATGATCAGCGCGAAGGCGAAGCCTTCGATCACGTTGCCCGTGCCGAGGTTGAAGAAGAACAGCAGCAGAACCGTGATCAACGTCGTGACGGACGTCAGCAACGTGCGAGACAGCGTCTGGTTGATCGACTTGTCGAGGATCTCCTCCAGCGAGCCCTTCATGCGGGGCATGTTCTCGCGCACGCGGTCGAACACGACGATCGTGTCGTTCAACGAGTAGCCGATGATCGTCAGGAAGGCGGCGATCATGGACAGGTTGATCTCGGCCGACTGCATGCCCAGCATGTTGGCGATGGCCAGCGCGCCGAGGGCGATCAGGACGTCGTGCACGAGGGCGATGACGGCCGCGATGCCGAACGAGTACTCCGCGAAGCGCACGCGGATGTACATGACAGCCGCGAAGAGCGAGAGGAGGATGGCGGCCAGGGCCTTGTCACGCAGTTCCGTGACGACCTGGGCGCTGACCGAGGAGAGTTCGGCGACCGGGTTGGCCAGGCGCAACTCGTTGCCGGACGTGTCCGTGCGCGAGTTGATGTCCTGGATCCGTGTCGCCAGGACGCCGACCTCGGTCAAGGTCGTCTGGCCCGTGAAGGTGTAGGCCGGGACGGAGCCTTCCAAGCGGGTGGCGCTGGCATCCACGAGGCCGACGGCGTTCAGGGCCGTGCCGATGTCGGCCGCTTCGTGCGCCTTCTCGAAGTACAGCGTGCCCGTGGCCGTGCCGCTCGCGATCTGGATGTCGCTGACCGGACCCTTCTGCAGGACGTCGGCGAGCCACTTGCGCAGGTCACCGGACACTTGCTCGTGGCTGATCTTGCCGCTCTCGTCGGCCTTGGACTGATCGTCCTTGGCGGTGATGCGGAAACTCGTGTAGCCGTCCCCGTCCGCGCTGGAGAGGATCGGACTGATCGTGACGGAGTCGCTGAAGGTCGACGCGGCGTGGAGGTTCGGGTTGGTGGCCGGTTGGAACATGGCCTTCATGTCCTCCTGGGACTGCGGCGATTCGGTGCGAACCACTGCAGACGTGCCACCCATGAACTCGATGCCGAGCTTGTCCTTGTCGTCGATCATCAAGAACATCGACAGGCCGCCGATGCAGACCACGGTCGAGAACACGGCGGCGATGGGGGCCTTCGACATGAACTTGACGCCGCTCTGCTTGATGATGGACATCATCGACCAGGAGGTCACGTTGCCCTTGTCGAGCTGGAAGTGAACCAGGACACGGGTCAGCATCAGCGCCGAGATGACCGACGTGATGATGCCGATGCAGAGCGTGGTCGCGAAGCCCTTGACCGGACCGGTACCGACGCTCATCAGGATGAAACCGGTGATCAGCGTGGTCAGGTTGGCGTCGATGATCGTGCTGAACGCGTGCGCGAAGCCATCCTTGGCAGCCTGCAGCGGCTTGCGCCCACGGGCCTGCTCCTCGCGGATGCGCTCGTAGATCAGGATGTTCGCGTCGACCGCCATGCCGACGGTCAGGATGATGCCGGCGACGCCGGGCAGGGTCAGCGTGGCCTGGATGAACGCCATCGCGCCGAGCAGCGCGACGAGGTTGAAGATGAGGCTGATCGCCGCGAACACGCCGAGGCGCCGGTAGTAGAACAGCATGAAGATCAGGACGACCAACAGGCCGATGCCCGCGCTGGTCGAGCCGAGCTTCACGTATTCCTGGCCGAGCGTCGCGCCGACCGTCTCCTGGGCTTCGAACTTGGGATCGATGGCCAAGGAACCGGAGCGCAGGACCTGGATCATGTCCTGGACCTCCTGGTGCGTGTACTGGCCCTGGATGATGCCGCCGCCGAAGAGGCCGCTCTCGATGTTCGGCATCGTGGCGATCTCGCCGCCGATGACGATCGCCATGAGCTTGCCCTTGTGGGCTTCCGTGAACTGCCCGAAGAGGTTGCCCTTGAGGTCGCGGATCTGGAACCCGACGGCGGGGAAGCCGTACTGGTCCTGGGACGGGTAGGCGTGGGGGACGTCAGCACCGGTGAAGCGCCAATCGTGGTTCACCTCGATGATCAGGGGCTCCAGACGATCTTCGAGCTTCTGCTCGGGCGAAGTCTTGGGGCGCGGGAACCAGCGCAGGCGACTGACCGGGCCCTGCTTCTCGCTGAGAAGGAGGTTGTAGAGCTCGATGTCCGGCTCTTCGCCGTTCCGCTCGCGTTCGGCCTGGACCCACTCGATGACCTTCTCGGTCTCGAGGCTGATGTCGGTCTGGACTCCCGAGACCGGATCCACCAGGTCGGCGTCCTCGGCCTGGATGTGGAACGCCATGCGGCCGGTGTTCTCGATCAGGGTGCGCCAAGGATCGGACGCCTTGAGCGTGACGTCGAGGTTGGGCGAGTGGCTGGCCCGGGCCGTGCCGTCGAGTCCACGCGTCACACCCTGGAGCGAGTTGTCGATGCGCTCGGTGTAGTTCATGACCTCACCGTCGATCTCGATGATGCCACCGCTCTCGGGGAAGGCTTCGACCTGGCCACCTTCCTCCTCGGGCACGAGCAGGATCGCCTGGGACTCCGCGCTGAGACCCTGGAAGAGGAGCCCCGTCACGTTGCCCTGGACCGCCGCGGCGCTGCCGGGGAGCTCGATGACGATGCGGTTGCTGCCTTCCTTGCGGACGACAGCACCCCGGACCCCGTTCGGATCGATGCGATCGAGCCAGATCGAGATCAGACTCTCGTAGAACGGCCCCGGGTTGGCGGCCTCCTCGGCGTCGATCAGACCCTTCCGTACGGCTTCATCGAGATCGACCGAATACACCAGGCGTGTCCCTCCCTGAAGGTCCAGGCCGAGTCGGAACCCGAGCGAGAACAGGGAGACGAGGGACACCGCCAGAATGACGGCGAGGAAAGTGAGCTTGCGGCTGAGTTTGTCGACCATCGCTCGATGGGGAGGGCTCGTGGGAGGGGTTGATCGAACGTCGTTCGATCCGAGAACGGGAGGTGGGCTCGGTGTGAGCCCTTGCGCGGCAACGGCCCGCGATCCCCAGGAGGGAGGGCGGGCCGGTGATCAGGTTCGTGGAGGACGGAGGCCTAGGCCTCGCCGTCTTCGTTGCTGGCTTCGGGCTCGGGCGCGTTGGCCAGGCGTTCGCGACGTGCGCGATCGTCGGCGCGTGCGGCACGCACCTTGTCGCCGAGACGTTCCTTGACGCGCGTGGACTTGCCGACGCGGTCGCGGAGGTAGAAGAGCTTGGCGCGACGCACTTCACCGTGACGGGTGATGACGACGTCCTTCACGCGCGGGCTGTGCAGGGGGAACGTCCGCTCGACGCCCTCGCCCTGAACGATGCGGCGCACGACGATGTTGCGTCGGATGCCGCGGCCTTGGATCGAGATGATCGTGCCGGCGAAGATCTGGATGCGTTCCTTCTCGCCCTCGCGAATGAGGTAGTGCACCTGCACGTCCATGCCGGCCTTGAGGTTGGCCAGCTCGTCGGCGCCTTTGCCGAGTTCTCGTTCCAGTTGATCGATGAGGTCCATGGCGGGGTCGTCCTGTTGGTCGGACGGTCTTTGGATTCCTGTGTCGGAATCGGTGGTGTCTAGGACTCGTCGCTGCCCGTTGCGGGCGACTCGGAGTCCAGTCGTTGCACCCGGTGGGGTGCGGTGGGGATCCAACCCCAGCGAGTCGAGCGACGTGCTGGGGGAGGTTGGTTTCAAGTTGGTAGCGAACTGCGACGATGGTCGCAAATCGTGTGCTTTCAGGGGTTTCGACCCGGTTTCGAGGGCGTTGCGCGATCTGCATCACCACGCGCCTTGGTGCGCTCGGCAGCCTGGGCGGCGCGCCACGCGGCGATGCGTTGGTGATCCCCTTGGAGCAGGACGTCGGGCACTTCGCGACCGCGCCAGACGCGGGGGCGGGTGTAGTGCTCGTGGTCCACGGTCTCACCGTCGGCGAAGGAATCTTCCACGGCCGAGCGCGCGTCCCCGAGGACACCGGGCACGAGTCGCGCGGTGGCTTCGACGATGGTCAAGGCGGCGAGTTCCCCGCCCGCGAGGACGAAGTCTCCGATGGACACGGGTTCCAGGTCGAGCTCTGCGTAGATGCGCGCGTCGAAGCCTTCGTAGCGACCGCACATCAACAAGGTGCGCGGTTCGTTCGCGAGGGCTTCCGCATCGGCTTGCCGGAAGGGGCGACCGGCCGGGTCGAGGACCAGGCGTCGGTGGGTGCCGTACTTGGCCTCGAGCCACTCGACGCATTCGACGACGGGCTCGGGCTTCAACACCATGCCGGGTCCACCGCCGAAGGGGCGGTCGTCCACGGTGCGGTGGCGGTCACGTGTCCAGTCCCGGAAATCCACGCAGTGCACGTCGAGCAGCCCCTTGTGGAGGGCGGTTCCGACGACACCGACATCGAGGTAGGCCTCGAGTGCGTCCGGGAATAGGGTCAGGATGGTAAAGAGCGGCAAGGCAGCCCCCTTGGTTCGGGCGCCATCCGAGGATGGGTTCCGGTGGAAAAGGCCCAGCAGGGTAGATCCGAGGCCACGGTCCGTCAAGATTCCGACCCCCTTCCTGGGGGCTGGAAAGGCGATTCTTCACGGCCCGCGGTCCCTTCCCAGGTGGGGCCCGGATGGGGACCCTGGGACGGCCGAGGCGGGGGGCAGTCTAGGTTGTGTCGAGGGGGTCCCATCGGTCGATCGGCATGACCCGATCCGTCCGGAGGCGATCGCCCCTCCTGGCCCAGGTCCTCCGGGCATCGATCCCCCGAATCCGGGGAAATCCACGCGCGCTCGAAGAGGGGAGACGCATCCAGGTGCCCCTGGGCGGCGCATCTGGGCATACTCCGGGGCATACCAGGGCCACCGACCCTCCCCGAGGTCCAGCCAGGACCTCGGACCCGACCCAGCACACATCCCCTTGTTCACCGGCCCATGTTCACCGGAATCATCGAGGCCGCCGTATCCGTGGCGGCCATGGAGCCCCGCGGCACCGGCGCACGGCTCGTCCTGCCCGCCCCGGAGCTCCAGCCCGACGCGCCCCACGCCTGGGACGTCAAGATCGGCGACAGCATCGCGGTCAGCGGCGCCTGCCTGACCATCGCCGAGCTCGGGGGTGACGGCTCGATGTCCTTCGACCTCTCCAAGGAGACCCTCGACCGCACGCGCTTCGGCGCCACAGGTGTCGGGGATCGCGTCAATCTGGAGCGCGCGATGATCTTGGGTTCGCGCCTCGACGGGCACATGGTGTCCGGCCACGTCGACGGCGGCGGGGAACTGACCGCCCGGACCGAGGTCGGTGACGGCGGTGCCGAGTTGCACTTCCGCGTGGACGACGGCCTCGAGCGCTACCTGATCGAGAAGGGGAGCGTGACGTTGGACGGTGTCAGTCTGACCGTGGTCGAACCGAAGGGCGCCGAGTTCCGCGTCGCGTGCATCCCGCTGACC
>JAJDEX010000327.1 GCA_029259575.1 Planctomycetota bacterium
TCGGAGACCGGAACCCCCGACTTCGAGACGGGTGAGTTCGAGTCCGACGCACTCGAGTTCAGCGAGGTTCAGGTCCAGGAGGACGAATCGGGCGAGCCCGACACCGAGGACGCCCCTCAGGTCGACCCGTGGCAGGCCTTCCTGCAGCCGGACGGCGACGAGTTCCCGTTCCAGAGCGTGCCTTCGGACCTCGAGACTTCGGTCAGCCAGACTTCGGACACGGAGTTCGACCTCGCGGTCGAATCGACCGAGATGGGGGAAGCGCCTTCGTTCGACGAACCCACGACCCTCGATCCTGAGTTCGGCCCGACCGCTTCGAGCGACGAGCACCCGCTGCCCGGCATGTTCGACGATACGGACTTCCTGAAATCCACGGACGACGAGATCGTCGCGGCGGAAGTGAATCCGCTCGACGACGAGGTCACGTCCACGACGGAACCGTCCGCGGTGGCCACTGGGGCGAGCCCCCAGGTGACCGGGATGCTGGAACGTCTGGCCGATCCGGCACGGTCCAACATCGAGGACGTCGCCACAGCAGCGACGGAGACGACTCCCGCGACGACCGAAGTGACGGTCCCCGAGTTCGACGTGACGTCGACCGGCGCCCTGGACACGGGAACGGCTCTGGGCACCGACGGAGACGACCTGCTGCAGGCCTTCGCCGCCTTCACGGATGGCGCCACGGAACTGACCCCCGTCCACGACTGGCCCGAGCCGACGACGGAAGGAACCAGTGGTTCGGCGAACGCGAGCACGGACGACGACGAACCGACGAAACAGGTCGGCATCCTGAACCGCATCGAGTCCGGTCGTCAGTGGACGCGCCGCAATCCCCCCGAGCACTTGATGAACGGGGAGAAGCGGATGACCACTCCGAACGTCGGCGCCGTGCGCGTGACGCTCACGGAGGGGGACGTGTTCGAAGGCAAGCTCGTCGCCGTGGGCAAAGGGCTCGTGGAGCTCGAGACCACCATCGGTTCGCTGACCCTCGGTTCGGCGCGCGTCGCGAAGATCGCACGCCTGGACCCGAGTCAGTTGAACGACAAGGGCACCGCATCGCGTGACGGCGACCAAGGTGGTCAGACCCGCGTTCGCGTCGAGGCCCCCGGTGGCGTGTTCACCGGGCGTCAGATCGCTCGCGACGGGAACGAGATCACGCTCGTCACCGACCAAGGCCTGCGCATCACGCTCGTCAGCGACAAGATCGAGGAATTCGGCGCGCAGAAGCGCGTGGGGCTCCGACGCCGTGGCGAAGAGACGACGGTCAAGGGCGTGAAGGTCGAAGACGTCGAGCCGGAGACGGACCTGTCCGAGCAGGACGGGGTCGTTCCTCCGACCGAGACGCCGAAGTCGAGCGGATCCGACGCGGACACCTCGAGCGAGCAGGAGAGCTCGACCCCCGAGGTTGCGCCCGGTCAGCAGCCGCCTGCCGGCTGGGAGAACTGAGCGACCTCCCGGGAACGGGAACCTGGACGCGTCGGCCTCCCCAATGGGGCTGCCGGTCGCGCATCGAGCAGGGCTGGCCGGATCCGATCCGGCCAGCCCTGCCGCTTGGAATCCCTCGCACGGCCCAGCCGGTGGGGATGCGGGGGGGGCGCGGACCCGTGAGTTCGTCCCAGGACGCAAAGATCGGGGGCAGCGCAGTTGACGGCTCGCCGGGGCGCGCCTAGCCTGTCGCCCTCCCACGTCGGGGTGTGGCCCAGTTTGGTAGGGCGCTGCGTTCGGGACGCAGAGGTCGGAGGTTCAAATCCTCTCACCCCGACCATCCCTCTCCTCTCGCGAGGAGGCGGATGTTCTTGGGGTCGACGCGTGACGGATGGACGCTCCTCAGCGCACCGAGCACGCGCCACGGCCCCGCCAGCGGTGATCGTAAGTCTTTGCCTGTACTAGGGTTGGGACTCCGGTATCCTGGGGCTACGGTCCTTCGCTCGCGAAGGTCGATCTTGAGAGTAGGGGACCCGTCCCCAGGGTCGCACCCCGATGTCGTGATCACGATGTCGACTTGCGACCCCCGATCCGGCATCCTGCCGTCCGGCCGTGGGGACCTCTTCACGGCTCACCTCGAGTTCCCACCGAACTCGACCCGGGCCCGCGCGACTTGCCACGAGCCCCTACGACCCACGTCGTTCGCTCCTCGGGCTTCCTTCGGGAACTCCAATTCGGTCCACTCTGGACCGCTCCGACGAGATCCTCCTTCAGGAGCCTCGCCCCAGACTCCTCCCCCCAGGAGCCTCGCTCAGAACCTCCCTCGCGGGAGATCATCCAGGACCTCCCTCGGGAGCTCCAACCCGGAACCCACGTTCCGCTCGCCGACCTCACGGAAGGCCGCCTTCGAGAGTCCAGCGCGGACCGCCCTTTCGGCGTCTGCAGTGGGTGCTCCTCGGCAACGATCCGCGACCTCCGGTCCGGGTCGCACGCTCGCAACCAGGCCCACGGGTCCGATCCGCCAGCGTCCATCCGGTCGCACCCGCGACCCCAACCCAGATTTCGTTTGGCTTCGAAGAATTCCAACAGCTCGTCCGAGACCTTGCCCTTCGGCGCGGTGGTCGATTCCGGCCCCACCAAGAAGAAGGCTGCTGCGCGCAAGAAGTCCACCAAGGCGACCGCGTCGAAAGCGACCGCCAGCAAGGCTTCGGCGACCAAGAAAGCGGCGACCGCGAAGAAGGCGACCTCCAAGCCTGCGACGACGAAGACCGCCAAGGCCGCGCCCGCGAAGAAGGCTGCAGCCAAGAAGGCGCCCGCGACCAAGAAGAAGGCCACCGCGAAGACCGCGGCGAAGGTCGCCTCGGACGAGCCGAAACCGGCCGCGAAGCGCAAGGCCGCCAGCAGAAGTGCGGAGCCGCAGGACGAGCCGAAAGCGCCCAAGAGTTCGAAGTCCGCCAGCCAGGACTCCGCGTCCTCGAGCGATCGTGACGATGCGTCCAAGTCGGACCGTCCGCGTCGCAAACGCGAGTCCACGCGCGACCCCGAACGTATGTCGACGCGAGCCGTTGCGAAGTCGAAGTCGGGGAACCGGGACGACGATTCCGATCCCGAGTCCCGGTCCAAGGGCCACGCGGACTCCGGCAACTCCAACTCCGGCAACTCCAACTCCGGCGGTAAGGACTCCGGCGGCGGCCATTCCGGCGGTGGCGATTCCCGCCAGAAGGATCACGGCCACGGACATGCGGGCGGAGGCGATGGTGGTGCTCCCGGTGAAGGCACGGGTCGTCGACGGCGTCGTCGTCGGCGCGGTCGCGGCAAGAACCGTGGCGAAGGTCATCCCGATGGCGAACAGCCGGGCCAGGACGACGGTCCGAAGCAGGGTGCCCACGCCAAGCAGGCGGGTCACTCGAAGCCCCATGGCAAGCCGAATCACCAAGCCCAACAGGGTCAAGGCGGCGGCAAGCAAGGCAAGTTCAAGAAGGGCCCGAAGCCGCATCAGGGTGGGCCGATCCCCGAGGACGGCGAGGGCATGTTCCTGCTCGACAAGGGCGGCTTCGGCGTGCTGCGGCAGAAGAGCCAGAGCTTCCGCCCGTCCAAGGACGACATCTACGTTCCCAAGAACCTCATTCAGAAGGGCAAGCTGCGTGACGGCATGCTCGTGAAGGGGCGATTGACGCGCGGGCAGAAACACCAGTTCCAGCTTGCGGACATCCTCGAGATCGACGGTGAGGACCCGAAGTCGATGAAGCGCACGCGTCCGTTCAAGACGCTGACCAGCATCGATCCCGACTTCCACTACGCCTGTGGCGACGCGTTGCAAGACACCTCGATGCGCATCGTGGACCTGCTGTGTCCCATCGGTCGCGGCCAGCGTGGCCTGATCGTCGCGCCGCCCCGTTCGGGCAAGACGACGATCATGCGCACGTTCGCCAAGGGCATCGCGGAGGCCTATCCCGACGTGCACCTGATGGTGCTGCTCGTGGACGAACGTCCCGAGGAAGCCACCGAATGGTCGCGCAGCATCACCAAGGGCGAGGTCTTCTCCTCGACCTCGGACGAGACGGCGAAGACGCACATCCAGATGGCGGAAGCCGTCTGGAAGCGGGCCTGCCACTTGGTCGAGAAGGGCGAGGACGTCGTCCTGCTGCTCGACTCGCTGACGCGCCTGGCGCGCGCGTTCAACAACCAGCTGGGCTCGGGCAAGACGATGTCGGGTGGCCTCGACAGCCGCGCGATGGAACGCCCGCGCAAGATCTTCGGCTCGGCCCGCAACACGGTCGAGGCCGGCAGCCTGACGATCCTGGGAACGATCCTCGTCGACACCGGGTCCAAGATGGACCAGCTCGTGTTCGAGGACTTCAAGGGCACCGGCAACATGGAACTCGTGCTGAACCGCAAGCTCGCCGACCGTCGGGTCTTCCCCGCGATCGACGTCGAGAAGTCGGGCACGCGCAAGGAGGAGAAGCTGGTCGGCATGCGCCGCCTCAAGCAGATCCACACGTTGCGTCGGGTCCTCTCGCGCTTGCACTACGTCGAAGCCGTCGAGATGCTCATCACGCGCCTGGACGAGGTCGACAAGACGGACGACTTCCTGAACCGCTTCACGATCGACCCCGAGGCCTAGGTCCTGGGCCGGACGGGCCCTATCCAGGTCTCCCATCGGTTCGATCGCGCACGACCGCGTGTGCGGCTTCAGGACCATCCCGGGAACCCGTTCAATCGGTACGGAGAGCCACGGTAACCCCTGGCTGGCGGTGGCATAATCTCCGCCCCGCGGCGCCGAAGACCGGTGCCCGACCGTCCCCGTGCCCGCACCCGCTCCCTCCTCCGCCGAATCCAGTTCCGCTCCGACCGCGGATCCCGAATCGACGGTTCCGTTGGTCGAAGCGGACGAGCTCTCGAAGCGCTACGGCACGCACCGCGCGGTCGATGGCGTGTCGTTCCGGATCGGGCGCGGCGAGCTCGTCGGCTTCCTCGGACCGAACGGCGCTGGCAAGAGCACGACCATGCGTATGCTCACCGGATACCTGTATCCGGACCAGGGGCACGCACGCATCGG
>JAJDEX010000328.1 GCA_029259575.1 Planctomycetota bacterium
CAATGCGCGCGCTCTGCACGACCAACATCACCACGAAGGCGACCACGAACAATGCTGCGAGACCTGTGAAGGCGACGCCGATGCGGTGACGGCGCACGAACTTGGACGTGCGGTACGCGGCGCCCGGAGGACCCGCACTGACCGGTTCGTGTCGCAGATACCGGCGCAGGTCCTCGGCCATCTCGGCGGCCGAGTGATACCGACGCCCGCGGTCCTTCTCGAGCGCCTTCATCGTGATCCAGTCCAGATCGCCACGCAGCTGCGACGCCAGGCGATTCGCGGTGGTGCGACGATGGGCGAGCGTGGTGTCGCCGTCCACACCCAACGTGCTGGGACGCAGGCTCGGGCGCGGCGGGTCGTCCTCGCGAATCCGGCGCAGGATCTCGTCGAAACCGGCCGCGCGCAGCTCGAGCGGATCGAACGGCAGCACGCCGACCAGCACCTCGTAGGTCAACACGCCCAAGGAGTAGATGTCGGTACGCGTGTCGACGTCCTCGCCGGACAGGTCCGCCTGCTCGGGACTCATGTACTCGGGCGTGCCGATGATCTGGCCCAGTTCGGTGAACAGCGTGCGTTGGGTCAAGGGCTGCGCCGAGGCCTTCGCGACGCCGAAGTCGATGATCTTGGGCACCGGCTTGCCGTTCTGCTCGGTGACCATCACGTTCGAGGGCTTGATGTCCCGGTGGATGATCGCCTTCTGGTGCGCGTGCTGCAGGCCATCGCAGACCTGCGCCAGCAGTTCGAGACGCTCGTGCGTGTCGAGGCGATGTTGGTCGCAGTAGTCGGTGATCGGGATGCCGTCGACGTACTCCATGACGAAGTAGGGCCGCCCGTCGACGGTGGCGCCGGCGTCGTAGGCGCGCGCGATGTTCTCGTGATCCATGCGCGCGAGCGCGTGGCGTTCCGAGTCGAAGCGCGCCAGCACCGCCTTGCTCTCGATGCCGGGGCGCACGAGCTTCAGCGCCACGGCGCGCTCGAACGGCTCCTTCTGTTGTGCGAGGTACACCTGACCCATCCCCCCTTCGCCGAGCAACTTGCCCAAGGTGTAGGGACCGATCTCGGTGGGCACGTTCGGCACGGAACCCGTGGCATCCAGCGCGCGGTCCAGGGCGCCACCCGAGGCCTGTTCGTCGCTGGTCAACAGCTCCTCCAGCTCGGCGCGCAGCTCGATGTCATCTCCGCAACGCTCGTCCAGGAATGCGGCGCGGGCGGACGGATCGAGCTCGCGCGCCTGGGCGAAGAGCTCCTTCAACTGCTGATAGCGGGCGGCGTCCATGGTCAAAGAGTACGGCTCGAGGGGCTGGGCGCGCGATTCAGGACGCCGCGGAGCGGGCGACGGACGCCTCTTGCTGCTAGTTTGGGACCCGCATGAAGCGCGACGCCGACGACCTGGACTGGATTCTCGAGCGGGTGAAGGCCGGCGAGGTCTCCACCGGCGAACTGCTCGAAAAGGTGTACGCCGAGCTGCGTTCGATGGCGGGCCAGCTGATGGCGGGCGAACGCGCGGCCCACACGCTGCAGCCCACGGCGCTGGTGAACGAGGCCTTCCTGCGCCTCGCCGCGAGTCCCTCGGACTCCTCCAGCTCGGATCGCTTGGGCTTCCTGGCGGCGGCGGCCTGCGCGATGCGTCGGGTGCTGATCGACCACGCGCGCGGTCGCAACGCCTCGAAGCGCGGCGGCAGCTGGAATCGCATCACCCTGGTGGGTCTCGACGAGATGGCCCACGACGGCAGCGACGAGATCGACCTCGTGCTGCTCGACGATTCGCTCGCCAAGCTCACCGAACTCGACCCGCGTCAGGCCCACATCGTCGAACTGCGCTTCTTCAGCGGCATGAGCGGCCAGGAGATCGCCGACCACCTGGGCGTCTCGCGCAACACCGTGGTGCGCGAGTTGACGCTGGCCCGCGCGTGGCTCCAACGCGAGATGACGCGCGGATCGTGATTCGGGAAGGTGCTGCATGGTCCGCACCCTCTGGCGAGAGAGCCGCGGATCTGCACCAGGGTTTCGCAACATTCCCCCCGGGGCGCGTTCAGGCCGGGAATCCAGGGGTCTTCGGGTAGGGTGCCCTCTCTCGACCTTCTCCGGTATCCACCATGCCCGGAATCAACCTCACCACCATCCTCCAGACCGTCGTGGCGCTCGGCCTGCTGAACGTCTGGCTCATGCGCTCGAGCCGGTCCACGGCGTATCGCGGCGGATCCTCCCAAACGCTCAAGGAGGAGTTCGCGGCCTATGGACTGCCGGTCTGGTTCTTCTATCTGGTCGGTGTGCTCAAGGTCGGTTCGGCGATCGCCCTGATCGTTGGACTGTGGGTCCCCTCGCTGGTGATGCCAGCCGCCGGTGTCGTCGTAGGGCTGATGCTCGGAGCGCTCGTCATGCACATCAAGGTGCGCGACCCGATCCTCAAGTCGCTGCCCGCATTGCTCGTCCTGGCCATGAGCGCGTCGATCCTCGGCCTCTCGATCGGTTGACGCCGAGCATCGCTCCGAGGCCGTCATGACGTCCGCAACGATGGCCTTCGAAGCTTCCCGAGTCCTGACGATCGGGGGCTTCTTCGTGTACGGGATGGGGTGCCTGGTCTCGGACAGGATGGTGGCCGAATTCGAACGTTACGGCCTGGCGCGCTGGCGCCGACCGACGGGTCTGCTCGAGGTCGCCGGCGCGCTCGGGCTGGCGGCCGGCTATCTCGTTCCGATCGCCGGGACCCTGGCGGCGGCGGGTCTGAGCCTGCTGATGATCGGAGCCATCGCAACCAGGATCCGCATTCGCGATTCGCTGGCCGCGACCCTGCCGGCCATCGTGTTCGGCGTGGCCATCGCGTACGTCCTGGGGTACGACCTCGTCACCGAAAGCTGGCGCTAGGTTTTCGCGGGCCGCCGTTCCCGGACGACGATCAGTAGTCGTACCGGTTGCGATAGCTCTTGTAGGAGCTCGACGCGGTCGCATCGATGCTGCGCTGCAGGTTGTCCATGCTGTTCTGGAAGCTGGTCTGCCAGGCTTGGAACTCGTTGGAATAACCCGATGAGGCGCCTGACGAGGCCGACCCGCTGGACCAATTGCTGCCGGTCCAGGTGTTGTTGCTCGCGACAGGTTGGGCCGCACGCATGGTATCGAGGCGCCGGCTGAGTTCGCGGTGCCACCCCGTTCGGTAGGAGCAACTCACCGCATCCATCAGGTCGTTCCAGCTCGCGTTCTCGTCGTTGGCGACGTACTCGAGCCAGGTGTTGATGCTGATCGCCTTCAAGGCGCGCTTGATGTCGTCGGAGTCCCCCGCGACCAGGGCGGCTTCATAGGCGGCCTGCCGCGCGGCTTCTTCGAGAGCCAGACGACGCTCCTCGGCCTTGTAGCCGGCGATCGAGAGACCCAACTTGCGTCCCTCCTCCATCTGCTCCTTCGTCATGTGTCCGCCCAGTACGGCCTCTTCCCAGGAGGCGTACGTCTGGATCTCCTGCGACGTCGCGTCGTCACCCAGGTGATGCGTCGCGCGGTTCTCGGAGATGTAGCGGATGTAATCATCCTTCGGCATCGCAGCGCGAACGTGGTCGGAGATCCCGTGGGAGTGATGGACGACGTTGTAGGGATCCAGGAACGCGCGGACGCGATCGACTCGACCTCGAAGCGGCGCCAGGACCTGCTGAGCCGCCAGGCGTTCGCACTCGTCACGATTGGAGATCGTGTACGTCATCGCGTTGTCGTAGGCCTTGGCATAGCGCATCAGGCCGACGCCCCACTCCCTGGCCGTCGAATCCACGGTCAACGGCTCCAGGATGCTGGCCTTGGCTTCGGCGATCAACTTCGCCTGCAACACCTGTGGGTCGCTGCCGTCAGAGCGTTTGCGTAGGTCGCTTCGAGGGTCCGGCGCACCTTCACGGAAGGCCGCCAGTTTAAGGCGCTTGGGACCCAGTTCGCCCAAGGTCACGATCGCATTCCGACCGGTGACCTCGAGACGCTCCAGGTCGCCGCGGCCCAACAGATGAACTTGAGCCTCGTTCGACACGGTCAGGATGTCGACCGGACTGTCGACCATCCATGCGCGCCCCTGGGACTCCGCGACGACGCCCCGGGCGTAGTTCATGCCGAAGGCTGCGAACGAACCGGAATTGCGCACGTAAGCCAAGATCTCCTTCGCCGTGTGATCGCCCGCGCCTTGATGCGCTTGACGGCAACCGTGCAACACGACGCTGCCTTCGACGTCGAGCAGGCGGTACTGCTCGTGGACCTCATCACGCAGGATCCCTCCACCCAGCTTGCGGATCGGATGATTAGGATCGGACAGGTCCTCGATCATCACACCGAGTTCGATGTTGTGCATGACCAGGCTGACGTCCGCGCGCACGCGCAGCATGGTGCTGGCTTCATCGCGCGGGACCTGCAGCTGGACGCCATCCCCGAGTCCGACCAACACGAGGTCGTGGTACAGGTGGTGATTCTTCAGCGCATAGACACCGGGCTCCAGGTGGACGTGCGGTGCGGAGGTGTTCAGCGCGGCTTGCAGCTCGGCCGAGGTCGACACGACGACCTCCGGTTCCTCGCGGGCCGTTCTCGCGAACGGGAACGAGGCGACGGTGGCGTCGGGTGCCGGGTCGATCACGCCCTCACCCCAGGCGAGACCGGACTCGAGCAGCACGGCGCTGTCGGCACTCGCGTCGACGAAGGACGCCGCACCGGTCGCGTCCCAGATCAGCTCTTCGATGTGCACCAACGACTCCTGCGTGGCCTGGACACCGGATTGGGCGAGGCCGTACGCAGCCAAGGATCCGATCTGGCCCGTGGTCTCGGCACCGTCGAAGCGCAGGGCTGCGAGGTCCGTCAAGGTGACGTGGTCCGCGCGCAGGCTCGCGCCGTTCGCGAGCGTCACCGCTCCCGCCAACACGACGCGATCCAGGTGAAGCGCACCGCCGTCGACGTGGATCGGGTCGGACTTGGCGCTCGTCAGGTCCGAGTCGCGCACGGTCAAGGTGGTCCCAGGGTTCACGAGCAACCTCGTACCGTCACGCAGCTCGCAACGCTCCAGCGTCACACCGCCACGCAGCACGACGAGGGAATCGTCCGGGCCGTCCGCGTGCGTCAGGCGTTTGTATCTCCCGTACTGACCGAGGCTCAGGTCGACGAATTCGAGCCAACCTCCTGGGGAACCGTTGCGCGGTCCCGGCATCAGGTGGATCTGGCCGTCCGCTCGGTAGTTCTTGGGCTCCGGGAACAGGGTCACCAAGGTCTCGTCCGCTCCTTCACCGACGATACGGATGGAACGCTCGAGAGGTCGATCCAGGCGGTGCGAGCCCTTCGCCAGGAAGATCGTCTGGCCGTTGCGCCCGATGCGGACGGCTTCGTCCAGCGTCGCGACGTCTGCCGGAACACGAATCACCTCGTGTTGCTGCGGAGGTCCGATCCGCAGGCTCCGACCGAGTCGCTTGGCCGCACACCTCGCGATCCCGAGCGGCAGGTTTCGATCACGCAACGCCGCCTCGTAGTAGATCTTCGCATCGGTCTCGTGGTCCAAACAGGTCGCGACCTCGCCAGCCAGGAACTTCGACACCGCCTGCCATTCCGCTTGCTCGAGGTCGGTCAACCCGACCACGGGCTCGCGGATCGAATCAAGGGTCGCTTCCCCGTTCAACGCCGCCAGAAGGCCAGCCGCGACGTCTTTGGTCGTCTTGCTGAAACGGTCGCCGGCCGGCCAAGCGGGCATGCTGTTGATGACGTCCAGTGGCTTGCTGTTGCTCCAGGAATCGTTCAGGTCGACACCGAGACAGCCGTTCGTCGCCAGGCAATCCGGCCAACGCGACGACGGGCGACCACTGTAACTTCCACCGCGCAGTTCATAGGCGAACATGCTGTCGGAGCGTGCACGTTCGATGTCGTCGCAGAGCATCAGGTACTGAATGCGCTCCTCGAGATATTCGGGGTTCCGGGGATCGAGGTTGACCATCAGGTTCATGACCTCGACGCACTCCGAGAGATGGCGGCGGCCCGCAGCGTGGCGCAGGTGCGATCGCAAGTAGGTCACGTTCGCCGGCTCGATCGAGGTCGCCATCCGTGCGGCGTCGAGGCCCAACATCGACGGTTCGATCCGCTCCCAGCAGATCGCTTCCTGATGGTGGAAGCCGGCGCCGTGCGGCTGCAGGTCCGTCGCGCGCTCGGCGAACCCGAGGGCGACGTGCGGCCGGTCCTCGGACAAGGCCACTTCGGACGCGCGCATCAGCTCGTCGGCTCGCGCGCTCAATCCGAGCAGGGTGGTGTGCAGCTCCTCGGCGAACGGAGCGGACGGTTCGGAGGCCAGAGCGAGATGGAGGGCCGGCACGCCCTCGTGTTCGTTCCCACTGGCGATGGCCGCGATCGCGAACGTCGCCAGGAGATCGGCCGTTGGCTGCCCCGAGGACAGCAGCGCTCCCGCGCGCGCCTGGACGTCATGTGCAGCGAGCGTTCCTCGCTGGGCGATCAAGGTGTCGTGCGCCACCTGCCACGCGGCTGCGTTCACGAGGCGCCCCTCATGACGCGCGATGGTGGCCGCCAGGGGTTCGCGCGGGTCCCACACCTCCAGGCTCGGGAAGCTGTGGACGCGGTTGGAGTGGTGGAAGATCGCATCGCGCAGGCTCTCCTCCATGTTCACGTGAACGACGGCCCATTCGCTCCAGGGTAGGAGTTCGTCCTCGAGCGCCCGCATCTCGATGACCAGTTCGGTGTGTGCCTGGAACCAGACGGCCAGCTCGGCCTGCAGCGCCCGCACTTCCGGTTCGAGCGACGCCAACGACTCGACCGTGGTGACGTCGGAGGCTACGTCATCGAGGTCCTCGGCGCGCGTGTCCAGCGGCCTGAGACCTTCCAGGTGGTCCCACATCACGGCTTCGACGTGGTCGATGCGCGCGCCCCACGCCAGGACGTCCTCGCGCAGTTCCTCGTCCGTGAGAACGGACGGAGGTTCGGTCGGACCGGGTTCGGATTCGGACTCGTCCTCGCCGTATCCGTCATACCCACCGCCGTACCCCATGTTCCCGGACTGCATCTCGGCGGCGAGCTCCTCCATCTCGAGCGCCGTCGCTGCGTAGCCCGCATCGGGGGCGAGACGGTGAGCGCCGTGCAGCGCTTCCGCTTGGAGGTGAAAGTCCTCCTCGCGTTCCGCCGCGTCGAAGTAGGTCAACCAGTCACTCAACCTCAACGCGTCGGCCGACTTCACGTTCGCCGTATGGAAGGAGTTGCACGCGTTCGAGAAGTCTCCGTCCAAACACTGCGCGCGAGCCATCGCCAGATGCGCGCTGGCTTCGTCGGGCATGAAGTCCAGGAACTGTTCCGCGTCGCGCACGGTGCGCTGGATGAACCGATTGCGGATCCGGGCCGACCACTCCGCATGGACTTCGGAGGTCAGAATGGGCTGTTCCGGGTTCCATTGCAGCGAACGCATGCGATCGCCCAGAGCCAAGCCCGGTTGGCCGAGCTCGGTGTAAGCCCTCGCGCGAAGCTCGAGGATCACCGCCTGGTCCACGGCCTCCAGCGGATTCACCAGAGCTTCGGTGCAGAGCCGAACGACGGCCGCGTGGTCGCCGGCGACCAGGCGTGCGCGTGCTTCGACCTCGAACCACCAGGAGCTTCCACCGCGATCGATCCGCCGGCCTTCCTGGGCCAGCGCGACCCGTTCCTGAAGGTCGTCCGTCGCTTGAAGGCGTTCGGCCAGGACCTCGAGCGGATCGTCCGCTTGACGCTGGGGTTGGGGAGCGAACGCGAAGAGCAGCGGGAGCGTGAGCAGGATGCGCATGGTGTGCGGTGGGTTCCTCGGAGCGTGGGAGATGCTAGTGCATCGCCGCCAACACTCGGAGTGGTCGGGTGGTCCCCGGTTCAGATCGAGATTTGTACGCAGGTTCTCGGGGCCTGTTCGTTGGGCCTATCTGGTTTCGGCTAGATCACGCAGTTCCGCGCGCAGATTCTTGCGCTCTCCGGCCAGGAACTGGTCGTCGATCGCGTCGTGGATCGCCATCAGGGTCGAAGCATCGAGGCCCTTCAGTTTCGTGTCCACGCGGATCGTCCATTGGTCGGTGGCGAGGTTGATCTGGATCGCGCCGAAATCGTCGAGCGCGTCGATCACCTCGCGGCTCGACAGGACCTCGCAGTAGGCGCGGATCGCGCGTGCGTAGACGGCGGCGTTGTCGTCGTCCTGCATGAAGAACATGCCGGTGAACTCGGCCACACGCGTGCCCTTCACAGGAATCACCGCTCCCACTTCATCGGCGAACGTCCTGCGTGCTTCGGCCGGTAAAGCGCTGAACCCCGCGAAGGCCAGCATGCGCATCGGCTGGAAATCCCGCCCGCCCTTGCGCAGCGCACGGTGTACGGCGATCGCGTCGGCGGCGGTGAAGGCGGCCATGTGTTCCCACGCGGGAACCAGGACTTCGTTCTCGATGCGCACGAGACGTTGCTCGGCGAACCAGCGTTGGACGGTGTTCGCATCCATCGAACCGGGCAGCGCAGGGGCGGTCACCATGGTTGAAGGCAGCGAGGGGTCCGGCTTCGAAGAGTCGATGGCCTCCACCTGCGGGAGTGGCTCGGGCTCCACGACTTGCTCCGCATGCGATTCGGGTTCCGGAACCTCCGTGAAGTCGTCCGGATTCATGTGCCCGGTCAAGGTCAGGACGAACCCGGCTACGAACAGCCCCACGACCAGAACGATCGGGGTCAGGATGACGGCGGCGAGAATCTTCTTCGTGCGGGTCATGGTTCTGATGTTTGGCTGGGAGCATGCCGGAACCGGGAGTACCGCGTCAGTCACCTTCCTCCCGGTTACGCACGACTCGGATCCGTTCTCGAGCACTGTCGAGCACGCGAACTCAGTATTCGACGCTGTCCAGGAACAGCCCTGACGCCGGCGCCGTGCCGGGCGCTGCGCTGCGGTCTTTCGACTTCAGGATCTGAGCCAGCTTCTCGCAAGGCGTGCGCCCCTCGCCCACCTTGACGATCGCGCGCACGAGGTTGCGCACCATCTTCCACAGAAAGCCCTCGGCGCGCAGGGTGATCTCGATGCGCTGGCCGTCCTGGGTCAACTCGATCGCGTGCACGCGGCGCACGGTGGACGCGCGCACGAAGTTGGGCTTCTTCGCGAACGACGCGAAGTCGTGATTGCCTTCGAACACTCGGCATGCGGGGCGCATCGCTTGGACGTCCAGCGCACGCGGGACGTGCCAGACGCGGCCGACCTCGGCCTCGGGACACTCGGGCGCGTTCCAGATGACGTAGCGGTACGTCTTCGCCTTGGCGTCGTCGCGCGCGTGGAAGTCGTCGGCGACCGGGGTCAGGTCCAGCAGTTGAATGTCAGTCGGTAGAGCGCCCCGCAACGCGGACTTGGCCGATTCCACGTCGAGGTCCGCGGGCAGGAGCACGTTCGCGACCTGGCCGTTCGCGTGGACGCCGCGGTCGGTGCGGCCCGAGCCCATCACGGCGCTGTGCACGTCGAAGCACGCGGTGAGGGCGTCCTCGATCGCGCCTTGCACGGTCGGTTGGTCGCCGTGTCGCTGCCAGCCGAAGTACCCGCGACCGTCGTAGGCGAGGTCGAGGCGGTAGTTCGAGGTCGGTGCGTCGTCGCGGGTCATCGCGGCTTCCGCAGGAAGAAGCCGGACACGCTGGCGCGCACCGAGGCTCCGGCGGCCGGATGGATGCGCGCGACCATGTGCGGCGCGCCCGACAGGATCACCAGGCGATTGGGCTTCGGCATGACGAAGCTGCCGAGGCCGGGCTCGAGCAGGCGCTCGGAGTACGGCTCGGTCTCGAAGCGGTAGCCCATGATCGGCAGCTCGTCGTCCGACTCCGATTCGACATCGCCCACCAACAGCTCGCCGCCCCAGTGCGCGTTCCAGTGCGGGTGCGCGTAGTAGACGAAGGCGCCGGCGAACAGCTGGTGATCATCGACGTGCCACGAGAGACCCGTGCCCTGGGAATAGACGTAGGGGCGCACGCTGATGCGATCCCAGTCGTCGTCGACCAGGTCGGCGTGGATCTCCGGGTTGTCCAGGATGGCGCGCGCGACCTGGCCGAGCGGGGTCTCTCCCGAGGAGGCCGCGCCGGTCCGAGGTACGACGAGCTCGTCGCCGCCGAGCGGGATGCCATCGTCGAGCTTCCATGCGCCCACCGACCTGGAAACGGGGCTGAGTTCCATGAACTGGAAGTCGCTCCACAGCCGCGTCCAGGTGTCCTCGTCGAGGAAGTTGTCGACGACGCAGAAGCTCTGCGGATCCGGGGTTTCGGCCATGCCTGGAAGACTACGAGTTCGGGGTCGGTTGCAAGAGGGGGGAATCGTCAGGTTTCTGGATCGGCGGTGCGTTCGCCGCATCCGGTTCATGCGACGGGTTGCAGCGGGATGCCGACGAGC
>JAJDEX010000329.1 GCA_029259575.1 Planctomycetota bacterium
CCGGGCAGCGCCTCCAGATCGTCGAACGACTGCGGAATCGCGCCGCCGTGGCGCTCCATCAGCAGTTCCGCGAGCCGCTTGACGTTCTTGGCCTTGGTGGGGGCGAGCCCCAGCTGGCGAATGTGCTCGAGGATCTCGCCCACGGGCAACGCGGCCATCGCGACAGGCGTCGGCCCAACGCGAAAGAGCGCGGGCGTGACCTCATTCACTTTCTTGTCGGTCGTCTGGGCCGACAGCAGCACCGCGATCAACAGCTGGAACGGACTGGTGTGATCGAGCGGCACCGGCGGATCCGGGAATCGCTCCTCGAGGATCCCCGCGATCCGATCCGCCTTGTCCTGCCGCTTCATGGGTGCAGGATAACGCGTGCCTGCGACGAGGATGAAGCCCTCCGGCCTGCATTCCCGAAGTGCTCGCCCGTCCTCAGCGCGACCGGCTGGACAATCGGCACCCGGCCGTGCCATCGTTGCACATCACCTGGACGTTCCAGGGAAATCGGACCTGACGGGAAGGCCTGCGATCGCGCAGAACGAACTCCATGAAGCAGTTGCGCGCCACACATGCTCGGTGATTGGTTCCAGGTCGCCCTGGGGCTCGTGCTCCTGCTCGCGGGTGGGGAGGCGATGGTGCGCGGGGCCAGCGGGATCGGCATCCTCGCGCGGCTCTCTCCGTCGGTGGTCGGACTGACGATCGTCGCGGCAGGGACTTCGATGCCCGAGCTGGTCGTGTCGCTTCAAGCTGCCGCGAGCGGCAGTCACGGCATGGCGCTCGGGAACATCGTCGGGTCGAACCTCTTCAACATCGGCGTCGTCCTGGGCGCGACCGCGCTCCTGAGGCCCCTTCGCATCCAAGGCAACTCGGTGAGGTTCGAGTGGCCCGTGATGTTGCTCGCGTCCTGTCTCCTGTTCCTGCTTGCGCGCGACGCGGTCCTGGATCGGACGGAAGGTGGCTTCTTGCTCTTTGGTCTCGTCGCCTTCGTGATGTACGCCGTGTGGATCGCGCGGAAGAACACGTCGACCATCGAGCGTGGGGAGTTCGAGGATGGGGTCGGCACGGCTTCGTTCGGCAGGACCGGCGCGAGAGCCTGGACCTACAACCTGGTCGCGATCCTCGGCGGCGCCGCGCTCCTCGCGTGGGGGGCCGACACGATGGTTCAGGGAGCCGTGGGCGTGGCGACCGCGTTCGGGGTCTCCTCGACGGTCATCGGGCTCACCATCGTCGCAGCCGGAACGAGCACGCCCGAGCTCGTGACGTCCCTCGTCGCCGCCTGGCGTGGCAAGGACGACATCGCGGTGACCAACGTGCTCGGCTCGAACATCTTCAACATCTTCGGGATCGCAGGCGCCACGGCCCTCGTCGAACCGATTCCGGTTCCCGCCGCGATGATCGCCCGCGACAACCGGTGGATGCTCGGCCTGAGCCTCCTGCTGTTCCCCCTCATGCGTACCGGAATGCGCGTGACCCGGATCGAGGGTGCCGTCGTGCTGGGCATCTACATCGCCTACACGGTGACCTTGTTGATCCACGCCTAGGAGCCAGGCGGAGTCCCTCGCCAGCCGTCACTTCTTCTTCGTACGCGGAGGGAAGATCCGTCGCGCGGGGACCGTTCCTCGATACGGACTCATCGTGTCCTTGACGTCGGTCACGGTGTAGATCGCGTCCGGATCCGTTGCGTCGATCAGCTGGAGAAGGCGCGGGACACGCCGGCGCTTCTCGACGATGAGCAGGACCTCGACCTCGGATCCGTTGCCCCTGCCGCGGAGTTCGATGACGTCGAACCCCTCCTTCCGGAGGCGAGCCGCCAGTTCGATCGACGCGTCGATCGAGACCGCGCGCACGAGCTCGGTGCCCATCGCGATCTTCTTCTCCAGCGTGATCCCAGCGATGTTCCCGACGGCGAACCCGCCCGCGTAAGCGACACCGAAGTACCACTGATCCAGGTTCTGAATCACGCTGCTGACGGCGAAGACCCAGATGAGGATCTCGACGAACCCGATCGCCGCCGACGCGTACTTGTGACCCCGGAACACGAGGATGGTCCGGAACGTACCCAGGGACACGTCCGCGACGCGCGCGAGAAAGATGAGCAGCGCGATGAGCGCGGGGTAGTCGGCGAGGGCTTCCAGCAAGGGGATCTCCGGAGGAGTTTTCGGCCAACATAGATACAGGCGCCGCGTGCGCGGGGCAAGGCGAAGTCCTGCACTCTCGATGCGGACCATCGGTTGGCGACCTGATCGGTCGTCACCGCGAAGCTGGGACCAGAGCGTTCACGAGGCAGGTCTCCTTTCGGAGCCGAAGGCCCTGGTCCCATCGGATCGAGGTCATGGCCGCACCGTTCCTCCAACACCATCTCGAGCCTCGGGTGCACCGCTCTTCGTGAAGAGGAGTCCCGTGCACGCGTTGTTCGAATCTCTGACCTAGAACACCACCTCGACCCCATCCGTGAAGTTCGACGTACTTCCGCCGGGGATCACGAAGTCACGGTGCCAGGCCTGGAAGCGCCAGGTCTCGCCAGGCTGGACCACGGTGTTCTGAGGCAACGTGGCGAGGTCGACGGTCCGTTGGATCACACCGGCAGCTCCTGAGTTGATGATCGCACCCGGAGCGACGTTCAACCGGACGATGGGGTTGTTGAGGCACAGGACGCCGCTGTAGATCGGGAGGTTGCCTGCGACCTGCCCCATGAGGAAGAAGCCGAACTCGTTCTGGGGGAGATCCGTCGCGCGAAGCATCACGGTGTTGCCGCGGTAGCACGCATGCAGCTTGCTGGTCGCGAGAGTCGAGTTCGGAAGGGATGAGCAATAGCTGCTGCCCTCAGCCAGGCAGGATGTGTACACCTCCATTCTCGGGTTCTGGCTCACCTCGCTTTGGAAGCCCAGAATCTCGCCCTGTCCATCGCCATCGATGTCCGAGAATCCTGGTCCGCCCAGGACCAACAGGGTGTCGCCAGCAGCCGACGGATCGAGCGGAACCATGTCGTCGCTGATCCCATAGGGATCGACCAGGACGTGATCGAATCCGTCGCCACGGAAGTTCCGAACGAAGACGCCGCCGAACTGCTCGTCATCCTGTTCCCACAGGACCGTGCCCGTGAAGCCGGACACGAGCCGCATCTTTCGCGGCTCCGCGCAGAATCCGAAGCCGAAGTAGGGCCCGTGCTGTCCGCCGAACGCCACATAGTCGCGAATGCCGTCGCCGTCCTGGTCGTCCACCGTGCAGAGGGCATAGCCCACTCCCGAGTGCGGCGGACCCGGATCCTGCCTCAGGAGCACACCGGTCGCGCCATCACGAACATCGACGGAGCAGGCTCCACCGCAGTCGTTGTCCGGGAGAACGACGATGGGGGAGAGGAACGGGCGGCCGACGATCACCTCATCCACACCGTCGGCGTTGAGGTCGCCGAGGCGTTCGATGCTCCACGAACCGGGGAGCGGGATCGAGTAGACCTGGGAACCGTCGGCGCCGCTGCAAACCGTCAAGTGCGACGACGTCCACCAGGGATTCGAGACCATGAGATCCGGAATGCCGTCACCCGTGATATCGCCAAGCACGCGCGCGATGTCCGTTGCGGGGTTGGGAGTCACGCTCAACGCATGCAGGAACGTCTGGGTGGCCCCGGAGTACACGCCGTAGTCCGCGTCACTGCTGACCGCATAGTCCACCTGGCCGTCCTGGTCCACATCGCCGACGAAGAACACGACTTCCGCGTGGGGCCCGGATCCTGTGAAGAGCGTTTGTGTCGCAAGGACGGAACCGTTCGTGCCGGAGAAGATTCGGATACGACTTGCGGGACTGCCGCCGAGGTTCACAGCCGGTTCGCCGACCAACACGTCCCAGGATCCGTCGCCGTCGAAATCGAACT
>JAJDEX010000330.1 GCA_029259575.1 Planctomycetota bacterium
GCGTTCCAGTGCTGGTTCCGCGATGGCGCTTCGGCCAACTTCTCGGACTCCATCAAGGTCAACTTCTAAGAAGTCGTCCGGAACGGCTCATCCGAGTTCGCTCGGGTCGGCCAGCCTTCAAGCGGGGGCGTCGTTCGCAAGAACGGCGCCCCCGCTTTCGTTCGTCGGGAGTTGTCCAGCAATCCGTTGCTCCCGTGGTCCCCGCCGGCAGGAGTTCAACGGAGTCCATCCACCCGGGCGCCATGCTCGAACCGCTCGCAGCGGACCACGACGGCTTCGTGACGAACGGGGGGCTCGCCGTTCACATCGACGCCGTCTTGTATCGGAGCGGGACGGCTCGAGAGTTCCATTCACACGTGCGGAGTGAGCGTTCACGCGGCGGAAGACCCGCGCGCAGGATGCGGGAACGGTGATCGCACATTCTCGCTCGAATACGAACGAAACAAAGCGGGCTGAATTCGCTCACTCGTGTCACGCGGGGGTGTGTTCGAGCTTGGTCACCGATCGTTTCGGCAGGGCTAGACTTCCAATCGTCCGGTCCCTCAACCGGGCGAATCGTCGCGCACTTGGATTGCGCGCCGGGCCTGCGCTCCGTTCTCTCTGGCCTTTCCCAAACTGATCTCGAAATGACGAACCTACGCTTCGCACGCTTGTCGACGACAAGCTTCACCACGGCAGCCCTCCTCATGGGCGCCGCCTTCGCGCAAGACAATTGCGCCACCGCAACTCCGATCTCCGCTGTTGGCGCTTATGCCTGGGACAACACGGGGTTCACGGACTCCCTGTTGACCCTCGGTGCGCCCTGCCTCTCGACCGACGGTGTCGTGAACGGTGCGCCTGAGAACGACTACTGGTTCGAGTGGACCGTTCCCGCCGCGGGCGACTATCAACTGAACACGATCGGCACTGGCTTCGACACGGTTCTGCAGGTCCTGCTCGGGCCCTGTGGTGCCGAGTCCTGCGTCGCCGCCGACGATGACACGGGTAGCCCGCTTCCGATCGGGGAGAGTCAGATCGACCTTCCCGGTCAGCTCGGCACCGAGGTCTACTTCGTCCATGTCGGTCAGTGGTCCAACAACGGTCAAACCACCGGCGCTGGCATCCTGAACGTGCTCGACACTCCGAGCAACAACACGTGTGCCAGCCCCGATACGACATCGTTCGTCGGAACCGGAACCTTCCCTTGGAGCAACCTCGGCGCTTCGTCGAGCGACTTCGACGGTGGCGGGTTGCCCTGCCTCACATGGGGCCCGGGCGGCGCTGCGCCGCGCCTGGACGTCTTCTTCACCTGGACCGCACCCGCTGCCGGCGCCTACAGCTTCGACACCGGCGGAACGGGCACGGACACGATCCTGCACATCCACGACGGTGTGGATTGCTCTGCGACCTGCATCGCGTTCGATGACGATGGTCTGAACTCCTTCCCGATGTTCCCCGGCGAGAGCCAGGCCATCGTGCCGGGTCTGTCGATGGGCGATTCGCTCCTGATCCAGATCGGACTGTGGAACGGCAACGCTGCGACGGGCCTCGGATTCCTGACCATCAACACCGCGGTTCCGCCGGCCAACGATACGTGTGCGACGCCGGCCGTCATCACCACGGGCACCCTTCCGTACGACAACACGACCGCCACGAGCAGCAACTTCACGGGCGCTCTCGCCGGTGCGCCTGCGGTGGGTAGTGGCGACGATCCCGGAGCCGACTTGTTCTTCGTCTTCAACGCGCCGAACAACGCGAACTACCAGATCGACACGCTCGGCACGGCCGAGGACACGGTGCTCAACCTGTACCTCGGTGCGGATTGCTCTGCGACCTATCTGCAGAACAGCCAGGACGAAGGCACGGTCCAGTCCCGCGTCTTCATCGTCAACGGAACGTCGGGTCAGGACTACCTGATCCAGGCGGGCGGTTGGCAAGGTGCCACGACGATCGCCGGCCTGCTGAACGTGACGGAGCTTCCGCCCCCCGGCCCCGGCAACGAGTGCTCGACCGCGATCGCGGTCGGCCTGGGCGCCACGGCGTTCGACAACACGAACATGACGACCGAAGGTTTCAGTGATGGTGGCGGCGGTACCTGCCCGACCGGTTTCATCACCGGGATGGCCAAGCAGGACATGTTCTTCCAGTTCTCTGCTCCGGCGAACGGCGACTACCGCTTCGACACCATCGGGTCGGGTCAGGACACGGTCATGATGCTCCACCAGGGCGTCGGCTGTGCCGCGACCTGCCTGGCCTACAACGACGAAGCCTTGCCGATCACCGCCGGTGAGAGTCGGGCTTACGCCGCAGGTCTCTTGGCCGGCGACAACATCCTCGTCCAGGTCGGCACCTGGGCTCACACCGACGTCCCCGCTGGCGTACTCAACATCAATGCGGAAGCTGCGCCGACCAACAACGATTGCGCGACCCCGGTCGCCATCAATGGCGAAGGTACGACGATGTTCAATCTCGAGCACCCGTCGATCACGACCTCGGGCTTCGAAGGCGGAGACCCGATCAATTGCCCCGCTGGCGCCCCCGGCCCGGCTGTCGGTGACGGTGTCGAGATCGACGTCTTCTTCGCCTGGACCGCCGACTGTGACGGGGACTACCAGTTCTCGACCGACCCGACGACGGGCGTGATCGACACGGAGATGTCGATCCACAGCGGTAGCGACTGCTCGGCGACCTGCTTGGCCGCCAACGACGACATCGACGTTGCCGGTGGAAACTTCCTCAGCTCGGTGATCATCAGTGGTGTCCTCGCCGGTGAAACGCTGCTGATCCAGGTTGGCATGGCCAACGAGACCCTGTTGAGCGGCCCCGCCCAACTGACGGTCACGAACCTCCTTGGTCCGTGCCCGGTCGGCGGCATCGTCGAGGTGGCTTGTTCCCCGGCTTCGACCCACCTTGGCGGTGGCGAGGCCACGATGACGACGTCGACCTTCGGCGCGGCGACCCCGAGTGGTCTCCAGCTTCAGGTGACCGACGGCTCGCCCGTCGAGTTCTGCTTCTTCCTCGTTGCGAGTGATCACACCAACAACATCGCGCTCTTCAACGGTGTGCTCTGCATGGACACCCCGTTCGGTCGCTACAACCCCAACATCGCCACGAACCAGGGCTTCCCGCAGTTGAACTCGATCGGCCAGTTCGATCCCAGCGGCGTCTTCCAGAGCCTCTTCGGCAACGCCCCCTCGACGGGCGGATCGGGCTACGACGTTCCGACCCAGTTGCCCTTCAGCCCGGTCGGCCAGGTCATCACCCCCGGTGACACCTGGGCGTTCCAGTGCTGGTTCCGCGATGGCGCTTCGGCCAACTTCTCGGACTCCATCAAGGTCAACTTCTAAGAAGTCGTCCGGAACGGCTTATCCGAGTTCGCTCGGGTCGGCCAGCCTTCCAGCGGGGGCGTCGTTCGCAAGAACGGCGCCCCCGCTCTCGTTGGCCTCGAGCACGGTGAGAATCCGGTTCGAGCCGGACCTCCTGGTCGGCGTTCGACCGCGGGGGCGCGACAGGGCACGAGGTCCCAGCTTGAGACCCACCGGTCGAGGCCCCCCTGGCGGCCCCAGCGGGATACGCTGACCTGGGAGACTCCCGTCTCCCCACGATCGTTCCGGGTCACCCATCGACCTGGATCCACCCAAGGTTCGAATCTCCCCGAACCCAAGGGCCGTTCGGAACGTCCAACCGACGCTCCCCAGGTCGCCTCTCCTGCGACCCCACCTCTCCACTTCGTCCATGCTTTCGATGACGGGCCCCTCTCCGGCCAACCTGCGTTCGTGCTCGTTCTCTCTCGCGAGCTTGACGGCTGCTCTCCTGTTGATGCCTTCCGCGGCCGGCCAGGGCGATACCTGCGCTGTTCCGGACGTGGCCGTCCTGGGCGCGAACGCCTACGACACGACCGGGGCCACGACCTCGAGCTTCAACGGCGGGGGAGTCCCCTGCAGTTCAGCTCCGGCCGTCCTGGCTGGGCCGCACGAGGACGGGTTCTTCGTCTTCACCGTGGCCGCTGCGGGCGATTACGCCTTCGACACGCTGGGAACCAGCACCGACACCGTGTTGCAAGTGCACGCGGGAGCCGACTGCAGCGCGACCTGTTTGGCGGGCGACGACGACGGCGGGAGCCTCGGATTCGGAGAGAGCCGCGTGCTGCTCAAGGGGCGCACGGCCGGCGAGTCCCTGTTGCTGCAGGTCGGCACGTGGAGCGCCGTCGCGGGCGGTCCGGGGATCCTGAACATCAACCCGTACACGCCTCCCACGAACGACGATTGTTCGAGCCCGATCGCGCTCGGAGCCTTCCTCGGAACCACACCCTGGGACAACACGCTGGCGAGCAACTCGGGCTTCGACGGTGGTGGAGGCGGCGGCATCTGCGGCGGGGCCGGGACGCCGTCCGAGGCGGACAAGGACCTGTTCTACACCTGGAACTGTCCCGCCAACGGCAACTACACGTTCAGCACCGTGGGCTCGACCCTGGATGGCGCGCTCGGAGAAGTCCTGTCGCTCCACCTGGGCAGCAACTGTTCCGCGTCCTGCGTCGTGTCCTTCGATGGACCTTCGCCCGCGACCACGATCGTCGCGGGGGCGACCAGCGGCCAGACCTATCTGATCCAGCTCGGAGGCTGGCTCGGCAACTACGGCGCCGGCGGTCTGCTGACCATCGGCCTGACGCCGCCGCCTTCCAACAACGGTTGTGCAACTCCGGTCGTCGTGACCACCGGTAGCGTCGCTGTCGACCTCTCGACGGCGACGACCAGCAACTTCGTCGGCGGCGGAACACCTTGTCCCGCGCCCGGGAGCGGCCAGGAACCGACGCGCGACGCCTTCTTCCACTGGACCGTTCCTGCGGACGGCGACTACCAGATCGACACGTTGGGCATCGATGTGGACACGATCTTGAACCTGCATCTGGGCTCGGATTGTGCAGCCAGTTGCGTGTTCTCGAGCGACTGGGGCAACGGGGATTCGCAGTCGCTCGTCGAGGTCCTCGGCGCGACCACGGGCACCGACTACCTGATCCAGCTGGGCATCTGGGACCAGGAAACGCTGACCGATACCTTGCTGAACATCAGCCCGCTGGGTCCCGCACCCGCCAACGACACGTGCGCGACGCCGATGGCGCTGACCGGCCTCGGCACGACGCCGTTCGACAACACGACGGCGCATTCGAGCTTCTTCGACGGAGGCGGCGCGCCGTGCCTGGGCCCGAACAACCCCGTCGCGACGCAAGAGGTGCCGACGAACGATCTGTTCTACACCTGGTCGCCGACCATCACCGCCGACTACCGCATCGACACGGTCGGCTCGGGCATCGACACGATCTTGGGCATCCACCTCGGCTCGGATTGCGCGGCTACGTGCTTCGCGGCCGACGACAACACCGGCGGCTCGTTGCAGAGTCGCGTCGACCTGTTGGGAGCTTCCGCGGGCCAGGGTTTCCTGATCCAGGTCGGTACGTGGGTGCACGAATCGACCGCGAGCGGCGTGCTGAACATCACGATCCTGACGCCGGCGCCGACGAACGACACGTGCGCGACGCCGACCTCGTTGGTCGGCGAGACCGCGCTCGTGTGGGACAACAGTCACCCTTTGCTGACGACCAGCGGGTTCGATGGCGGTGATCCGTTGCTCTGCATGAGCCCAGCGAACCCCGGCGATCCGGCCGCGAACACCCAGATCCACCACGACCTGTTCTTCGCCTGGACGGCCGCGTGCGACCAGGACTACCTGATCAGTACGGCGGGCAGCACCGAGGTGACGGATACCAAGCTCAGCGTGCACCTGGGTTCGGACTGTTCCGCGGTGTGCGTGGCTTCGAACGACGACATCGACCTGGCCGGGGGCGACTACCTGTCCGAGGTCTCCCTGACGGGTGTACTCTCCGGCGACACGTACCTGATCCAGGTCGGACTTTGGGAGAACGGAGGCCAGCGCGGCCAGGGCGCCCTGTCGATCACCGGTGCGGCTCCTTGTCCCTGTTGCTATGGGGTCACGATCTCCTGCTCACCGGCCTTGAACCACTTCCAGGGCAACTCCGTGAAGCTCGACACCAGCTACCTGGGCTCGGGCGTCGCATCGGGATTCCACCTGGAAGCCATCGACGGTCCGACGCTGCAATTCGGATTCGTCCTCGTGTCCGCGTCCGCGACGTCGTCGCTGACCTTGTTCCAGGGCATCCTCTGCCTCGATTCACCTTTCGGTCGCTACACCGCGAACGTGGCGGCCAACCAGGGCGTTCCTGGCCTCAACTCGATCGGCCAGTTCGATGGCGCGGGCGTGCTGCAGAACCTGGTCGGATCCTCGTCCGTCGGCTCCGGGTTCGACGTTCCCGTTCAGCTGCCCTTCTCTCCGACGGGCCAGACGATCGCGTCGGGGGACACGTACTCGTTCCAGGTCTGGTATCGCGACCAGGACGGTTCGGGTGGTTCGACGGCCAACTTCTCCAACGTCGTCACCGCGACTTTCTAGGACGCTGCTCGGCTTGAGCGCACCTTTACGTTCCTGAAGCGAAGTCCCTAGCAGGCCGTTGAAGAAGTGGTGGCTCGCTCGGAGCCGGCGGGATTCGTGCGGGCAAGGCGCACTGACGACGCGTATTCGCTGAATACTCGGAGGAAGTGCAACGCCGCCTGCGCGGATCCTGTCGGTTTCGAGTGGGTCATCACTTATTCAACGGCCTGCTAGGGGGAGTCGCGTGCGAGGCGCTACGATCCCCGTTCACACCATGGGACATCGATACACGGTACTTGGATGCGGACGTCAAGGCGTCGCGCTGGCATACGACCTGGCCAAGAACGGCGACGCGGACAGCGTCGTGTTGGCGGACTCCAACGAGATCGCGGCCAAGGGCGCGGCGCGCAGGCTGACCGAGCTGGTCGGCACGGGCGTCGGCTTCGAACCCGTCGCGTGCGACGTGCGGGAGCCCGATTCGATCGTGCGTGCGATCGAGGGCTCGGCCGTTGTCGCCTCGTGCGTGCCGTACCGCCACAACCCGCTCGTCGCGCGCCACGCCGTGGCCACGGGCGTGTCGTTCCTGGACCAGGGTGGCAACACCTCGGTCGGGCGCGAAGAGCTCGCCATGCACGAGCAGGCCGCTGAACAGGGCGTCAGCATCGTGCCCGACTGTGGCCTCGCGCCGGGACTTGCGAACCACCTGGCCGCGCACGGGATGGCGACGATCGACGAGCCCGAGCACGTACACGTGCGCTGTGGAGGCTTGCCGCAGACCCCGGTCGGGCCGCTCGGCTACAAGATGCTCTTCCACTTCGAAGGGCTCGCGAACGAGTACTCCGGCTACGGCGAGTACCTGCGCGACGGGCAACCGGTGCGCGTGCCGACGCTCAGCGAGCTCGAGACCGAGGAGTTCGACGGTTACGGCACGCTCGAGGCGGACGTGACGTCCGGGGGCACCAGCACGTGTGCCGAGACCTGGCGCGGTCGCCTGCAGTCGTACGACTACAAGACGCTGCGGTACCCGGGTCATTGGAACGTGATTCGCGCGTTGTTCGCGCTGGACGCCTTCGAGCCCGAGATCCAGACCCGGACGGGCGAGACGTTGCATCCCCGCGCGATGACGCGCGCCCTGTTCGAGCGCAAACTGGACTTCCCCGAGGTCCCTGACGTCGTGCTGCTGCGCGTGCGCATGACCGGACGTCATGCCGGCCAGCCCATCACGCGCGTCTACGACGTGACCCGGGAGTTCGACGAGGCGACCGGCTTCACCGCCATGGAGAGCGGAACCGCATCCCCCGCGGCCCTCGTGGCGCACTTCCAGGCGCGTGGCTTGGTCGAGCCAGGAGCTCGCCCCCTCGAGGTCTGCGTCCCTCCGGTGCAGTTCTTCGAAGAGCTGCCCGCCCACGGCATTCAAGTGCGCGTCACCGAGACGCCGGGCTGACACGAGCCCGAGGACCAAGAGAACGCGCGAGCATCGGTGACGGTGCTCGCGCGTTCTCGTAGTCGCCCGATCGAGCGGGCGTCAGCTTCCCCGGCGCATCAGGGGAAGACCGCCTTCACGACGTTCGAGAAGTTCGCCGAGAGTCCGTCGCGGAACCACAACTGGAAGTACCAGGTCTCGCCGACGCCCAGGGTGATGAGCTGGCCGGGCGGCGTGAACGGCAGCTCGAACGGCACGTCGAAGCCGAGGCCGGTCGTGGAATTGCCACCGACGTTCACGAGGACACCCGCCAGGTCGAACTTGCAGATCGAGTCGAGCTGCGGAAGTCCCTGGTTCGTCGCGATGTTGTTGCTGTAGCGGCCTTGCGAGCCACCCAGGCAGAGGATGCCGTCGAAGACGGGCAACGTGACGCTGCGGGTGCCCGAGACCAGGAAGAACGCGAACTGGTTGACCGGACCGTCGATCGCATCGAGGTGCAAGCCGGTGCCGACCGGACCTCCGAAGTAGCTGCTGTCGATCTTGGCGTACGTGCCGCCCGTGTGTTGCGCTGCTGGATCGCACTCCACCGTGATCACGCCCGCGCCGCACTCGGGACCCAAACGCTCGATCGAGAGGACCCCGGTGTCGCGCAACGTGTCGTCGCTCCACGTGCCCAGTTGGATCAAGTACGTGTCGTTCACCGTGGCGCCGACCAGGTCGATGCGCGAGAGCAGGTTGCCCCCGAACGTGTCCGCATCGTCGTTCGCGTCGAGGCAGGTCGCCGAGCAGCCCGTGCCGAGGTGGACGTTCAGCTTCGTGTCGAACACCGGCGAACTGGCTTCGGTCGAGATCACGTAGTCGCCGAAGCACTCGGGCGTCCATTGGTAGAACAGGTCCGAGCGAATCGTGTCGATCGCGGTGTTGGGCGAGTTGGCCGCGCTGAAGCACGTGGACGCGTCGCCGCCGTCGAACCCGGAATCGGACAGCAGCGGGTGCTGGTTGTCCCAGGCGACGACCGTCTCGCCCAGGATGGGGATCGCGTTGGAGCACATGTCGTTCGCCGGCGGCGCCGCGAGCAGGCTGATGTTGAGCTCGCCGAACAGGCCGACCGATGGACCCCAGCCTCCGACCTGCACCAGGAACGGCGTGCCCCCGCCGATACCCACCAGGTGAATGCGACTCTCCCCGTCGCCCGAACCGTCGTCGTCGTGCGCGAAGCACGCGGCACTGCAGTCGTCCCCCGCGTGGATGCTGAGCACCGTGTCGAACCCCGAGCCGCGCGTGTCGACGCGGTAGTTGCCGGCGACCGGCGAGACCCAGGAGAAGAACAGGTCGTTGCGCGGCTCGCCGTTCTGGCCGATGACGGGACAGGGCAGCCCGCCGCCGTTGAAGGCGGTCGTCGTCGCGAAGCTGTTCGTGAAGGGCGTCGTGCCGAGCGTGGGCCCCAGGATCCTGGGGGACGCACAATCGTCGTTGGCCGTGACGGAGCCCAGATAGGTCGTGGTGAGCACCCCGTCCCCGCTGCCCGAGTCGTGCCAGGTGCCGACCTGGATCAAGTAGACATCGCCTTGGGCCAGGTTCTGCAGGACGATCGCGCTCTCGCCGTTCTCGCCGGAGTCGTCGTCGAACGCGATGCACGGGGCGCCGCAGTTGATGCCGTCATAGATGTTGAGGACGGTGTCGAGGTCGCTGCCACGCGTGTCGAAGCGATAGTCGCCGTCGTTGTTCGGTCCCCAGCGGAAGAACAGGTCGCTCTTGGGCGAGTCCTCTTCGGCGACCGGCTGGCAAGGGGCGCCGGCGACCAATCCGCTGGTGCACGCGGTGGAGTTGTTCCACAAGATCGATCCCAGAGGAGGCAGAGTCACGGGCGTGGCGCACGTGTCGTTCGAAGGTACGGCGCCGAGCTGGGTGATCTCGAAACTGCTGATTCCGCCGCCCATCGGCAGAAACGTGCCGACCTGGATCAGGTACTCCGTGCCCGCGGTCAGCCCGCAGAGCTTCAACTCGGTCTCCTCGATGCCGTCCGCACCGCCGTCCCCCTGCGCCACGCACGTCGCGCTGCAGTCGTCGCCCAAGTGGATCTGGATGACCGTGTCGAGTCCCGTGCCGTACGTGTCGAGCTGCCAGTTGCCCGAGGCCGGAACGGTCCAGGTGAAGAACACGTCTTCCTCCGGAGCTCCGGGCGTGGCGTTCTCGCACGGCGTTCCGCCGCTCTCGAACTCGGACGTCGTGAATCCGGTCGAGTCAAAGAGGTTCGTCCCGACCATCGCGGTCAACGGGTCCGAACAATCGTCGCCCTGGGCGAATCCGTTCGTCGCGAACGGGAGACCGAGGAGGCAGGCAACTGCCGCGGGGCGGCAACACGAGTTGTGGATTCCAAGCATGGCGTTCCAGCGCGACAGCGAGCCAGGATCGGAGCGGGGAGAGGACTCGACTGTACCGCGGCACCCCTCAACCTGCTTGGAACGGATGATCCCGACGTAGCCTTCGGCTGGAACACTCAGTCCATCGTCGCGGCGCGCGACGTTTCAGACGCCGAGGTCGTGCGCGCGCGCGGCGACCGGCGCTGTACCGACGAAGACCCCTCGGTCCACGAGCACGAGCTTCTCGGCCAGGTTGACGGTCGGGCAGACGTGACGGGGAACGAGTCGAATCAGCGCTCCGCGTGACGGAATCGGCGTGTTCGACCCTGCGGCCCGATCGAAGGGCAGGTGCTCCTCGCTCGGCGAGGCCGCGTTCCAACCGGGAATGCCCAGCGCGAGCGCGCACGGCGATCCAGCTTCGGCGGCGATCGACTTGGAACCGGCATCGCACGTGAAGCGGTCGGCGCGCGGATGACTGGACACGCGCGCGACGACCATGGCGGCGGGGCGCAGACCGAGCCCCAAGTCCTGCTCCTCGGAGCGACCGTCGTGGAAGACGACCGTGCCCGGCGACACGCGGTGCTGCGTGTCGCCCAAGTCGGCGAAGGGAGCGAAGTCGATCGCCGCGGGGAAGCCGGGCGTGCCGGACGTGACGAGTTCCGAGATCGGACCACAGGCCTGGCGGACCCGCTCCAACAGCTCCAAGGCACGTTCGTGATCGGCGTGGATGCGGCGCGTGCGCTCGATCGGATCCGGATCCACGTGGTGACCGTCGTACAGATGCAGTCCACGCAGTCTGGCGCCGGCCGCGCGGGCCGTGGCGAGCACGCGCTCCTCGTCGTCCCAGGGGATGCCCGTGCGGTTCATCCCGGTGTTGACGTCGACGAACAGTCCCAGGATCTCGGGCGCGTTCGTGGCGGTCTCCGGGTCCTCGACCAACACGTCGAAACGGGACTCGCGGAACGTGTCGGCCAAGGCGGCGGCGCGGGCCAGGTTGGGGCCGGCGAGCGGATAGGCGATCAGGATCTGCCCCCCCTGGATGCGACACTCGAGCAGTACGCGGGCCAAATGCTCGGCCTCGCGCGTCGTCGCGCACTTGAACTGCCGGATACCGGCATTTACGAGTTCGGCCCAGATTGCGGGCGTTTTGGTCGTCTTGACGTGCGGACGCCAGCGGTCCGGGTCCCCGACGCGCTCGAGGACACAGCCGATGTTGTGGCGCACGTGGTCCAGCCAGACGACGAGGGCGGGCGTGAGCATGCGCTCCTCGAGTTCGGAGGGGAGCGGCCAGTCGTTCGGATCCAGGCTGTCGAAGGCAGTCATGGCAGGATCCTAGCCGTCCGCCCTCGCCGGCGTGGCATCGTGTTTCGGACAACCCTTGGCACGCAACGGTGGAACCGGGCCGGTCCAATGCGGATCATGCATCCGTGAGCAGCACGGGCTTCCAGTTGCACCCCCCGGAGACGGATGGGGGATCCAGGCGTGTTCGGATTTCCGGCGCGTTGACGTTGGACGACGCGGGGTCGTTGCGGCGTGGTCTCGTCCAGGCACTGGGGTCCGAGGAGCGCACCGAGTTGGATCTCGGCGACGTCGAGCACATCGAAGGTGCCGCCGCCGCGATCCTGGCGCAGTCGTGGGGCGATGCGGTGTGCGAAGGGCGCGCCCTCACGTTCACGCACGCCAAGGGGCCGGTGCGCGAAATCCTGGACCTCTACACCGCGCGCGTCGCCCAGGACTGCTTGCGCGAGCCGCCCCAGCGAGAACCGATCGTGCAACAGGTCGGGCGCGAGAGTTATCGACTGTTCCAGACGATCGTCGAGGTGCTCGACTTCCTCGGCCGTTTGGGCCGTTCGGTCGGTTGGGCGGTGCGCAGGCCCTCGACCGTCCGCTGGGCCGACGTCACGCGGCTCGGGGAACGGCATGGCGCCGACGGTGTGCCGATCACCTTGATGATCGGATTCCTGATCGGTCTGATCACTGCGTTCCAGGCAGCCGTGCAACTGGCCAAGTTCGGAGCCGACGTGTTCATGGCCGAGCTGCTCAGCATCTCGATCACGCGTGAACTCGGCCCGTTGATGACCGCGATCGTGTTGGCCGGCCGCAGCGGTGCCGCGATCGCCGCCGAGCTCGGCACGATGAAGGTCGGCGAGGAGGTCGACGCGCTGGACACCTTGGGCCTCGACCCGATGCGCTTCCTGGTTCTGCCGCGGATCCTGGCCGTCTCGCTCGTCGCGCCCCTGTTGACGCTCCTGTGCGACGTCGTCGGCGTCGGCGCCGGGCTCCTCATCGCCGTGGTTCAACTGGATCTCGGCTGGCAAGGATTCCTGATCTCGATCGAGTCCGCTTTGAGCTTCAGCGACGTCTTCGGCGGTCTCTTCAAGGCGTGGGTCTTCGGCATCATCATCGCCACGCTCGCCTGCGAACGCGGCCTCGCCACACGCGGCGGGGCGGAAGGCGTCGGGCGCGCCACGACCGGTGCCGTCGTCGCCATCCTCTTCCACCTCATCGCCGCCGACGCGATGTTCGCCATGCTCTTCAACCTCTGGGGCATCTGATGATCCGCGCGCGCAACCTGGCCATCGGCTACAACGGCACCGCGATCCAGCGGCGGCTCGACTTCGACGTGCAGCAGGGCGAGGTCTTCCTCATCCTGGGCGGTTCGGGCTGCGGCAAGTCGACCTTGCTGCGAACGTTGATCGGGTTGCAGCCGGCCATCCAGGGCGAGTTCCAGATCGAGGGCGTGGTGCCCGGAGGCGGTGAACCGCGTAAGCCGGGATTCGGCGTGCTCTTCCAGTCGTCCGCATTGTTCGGCTCGTTGACGCTGGCCCAGAACGTCGCGCTCCCTTTGTCGACCTGGACGAACTTGGACCAGGACACGATCCAGACCATCGTGCGCTGGAAGTTGGGCCTGGTCGGGCTCGACGGGTTCGAGAACCACATGCCGTCGGAACTCTCCGGAGGCATGCGCAAGCGCGCGGGCATCGCGCGGGCGCTCGCGCTCGATCCTCCGCTGCTGTTCCTGGACGAGCCGGGCGCCGGTCTGGATCCGATCACGTCAGCTGAACTCGATGGCTTGATCCACACCCTCAACCGGGGTTTCGGAGTGACGGTCGTCATCGTCACGCACGAACTCCAGAGCATCTACGAGATCGGCGATCGCTGCATCATGCTCGACCGCGACGCCGGGACCGCCATCGCCGAAGGGCGGCCGACGGACCTGCGTGACCATTCTGAAGACCCCCGCGTACGCCGCTTCTTCCACCGCGAAACCAGGCTGACCCAAGGACACGCGTGAACCCTACGAACCATTGGAAATTGGGACTGTTCGTCCTGGTGTCCGTCGTCCTCGTGCTGATGTCGGCCTTCTACCTGGGAGCCCGCCGTCTGGTGCGCGAGAAGATCGTCGGCGTGTCGTTCTTCGACGAGTCGGTGCAAGGTCTCGACATCGGTTCGCCGATCAAGATGCGCGGCGTGCAGATCGGATCCGTGCGCTCGATCAACTTCGCGTCCGACAAGCGCTTGGTCGAGGTCGAGTCGTACATCTACTCCGACGCGCTCGTCCGGATCGGCTTGGCCGGCTCTGACGGCGTGAACCCGAACGACATTCCCGAGGACCTCGTCGTGCGCTTGGCGAGCCAGGGCATCACCGGCGTGCGCTTCCTCGAGGTCGACTTCCTGCCGGCCATCTCGCATCCGCGCATCGAACTGCCGTTCCGCGAACCCGAGAACTACCTGCCCTCGACCTCGTCCACCTTGAAAGGGCTGGAGGATTCGCTGAACACGTTCGCGATCAAGATGCCCCAGGTCATGGACACCGCCGTCGCGTTGATGAACACCATCGACGCTCGCATCGGGGCCATCGACACCCAGGGCATCAGCACCGGGGCGATCGAGGTCCTGAGCGTCCTCGAACAGAGGCTCACCGCTCTCGACACCGAGGGCATCACGACCGATGCGCGCGCCGCTTTGAAGGACCTGCGCGTCCTGTTGCAGCGCCTGGGCTTCGAGGGCGGTCCGCTGGACGAGACCCTCAACAGCATCACGGCCCTCGCCACGACGGCCGAGACCGCGATCACCAGCGCGGACCTGCCTGCGACGACGGCGGCGGTGCGGGAAGCGTCGAGCTCGGTGTCCGGCGTCGGTCCGGCCGCGACCATCACGTTGCAGGACGTGCAGGCCACGCTCGAGGCATCGCGCCGTGCCATGACGGCGTTGGGCCAGCTGCTCGACTACCTCGAACGGGACCCGGGCGCACTGCTGCGCGGTCGCGTTCAAGAGACTCCGCCCCCCCGGCGCCGGTGATTCGAACCATGCATAACTCCACGACACGTGTTCTCTTCCTGATCGCCATCGTCGCGAGCTCGGCCCTGTCCGGCTGCCTCGGGAGCTTGCGTCCGGACGCGCCGCAATCGATCCACTACTACAGCGCCGCGCCGGATGCGTTCGTCGAGGGGGGCTCGACCCTGGACCTGTCCGCAACGCTGCGCCTCGGCCGCGTTCGCGCAGCGGATCATCTGACCAACCGCATGGTGTGGCGCGTGTCCGACGTCGAGTACGGCTTCTACGAACTGGCGCGCTGGACCGAGGCGCCCCGGGAGTACCTGGAGCGCACCTTGTCCAAGACGCTGTTCCAAACACGCGGCATCCCCGAGTCCCTGGGGCCGGAAGCCCTCGTGTTGGACGCGAAGTTGGTGGGGTTCGAGGAGGACCTGAGCGACGGGCGGCACGCGCGCGTGGCGGTGGCCTTCCATCTCCAACGTGGTGGGGCGGTTCTGTGGACCGCAACTCTCGAAAGCCTGGTGCCGATCGCGTCCAACGACCGAGCCCAGGCCGCGGCGGCGATTCGAGGCGCCTTGACCGACGTGGTGGCGCGCGCGTCCGAGATCATCATCGGACGGCTCGAATGACCCGGCCCGGAGGCCGATCCGCATGACCGGCCCCGTTCCGGACACCGCGCGGCTCGAGCGCAACGGCAAGTGCATCCGGGTGATGAACTTCACCTGGATGTTCATGTTGATGATGCCGGTGATCGTGCCGTACATGAAGTCGTTCGGGCTGAGCCGCGAGCAGATCTTCCAGGTCCAGGCGTTCTTCGGCTTCGTCATCGTCGTGCTCGAGGTGCCGTCCGGTTACGTGTCGGACCTCTTCGGCCGTCGCGGTTGCCTGATCCTGGCGAGCATTCTGCGCGGCATCGCGTACATCTGGCTGGCCTTCGTGAACTCGTTCACGGACATGCTGATCTTCCAGGTCCTGGCGGCGATGAGCGTCGCGCTGTACTCGGGAACGGACGTGGCGATCCTGTACGACTCGCTCGAAGCCGCGGGCAAGAGCGGTGCGCAGCGGCGCGAGATGTCCCAACGCTTGTTCTGGATGCAGTCCGGCGAGACCGTGGCCGCCGTGCTGGCCACCGCGATCATGGCGGGCGCGCTCGAGATCGGGGACGCGCCCCTACGTGCGGTCGCCTTCTGGAACGCCATCGCCGGTTGGGTGCCGTTCTTGGTCGCCCTGTTCCTGGTCGAACCGCCGCGCCCTCGCATGTCCCGTACGAAACACCTGGACAACGTGCGTTTCGTGGCTCGCGAGTTGTGGCAGCAAGGACCGATGATGCGGCGCGTCCTGGTGGGCTTGATCGCCTACGGCCTGACCACGTTGCTGGCGG
>JAJDEX010000034.1 GCA_029259575.1 Planctomycetota bacterium
CATCCGGGCATACGCGGGGAGCCCCGGTGGCTCGAATCGGTGCATCCAGGGAACCTAGAGGCCTCGCTGGGACGTCCAATGGGGTGTTTCGGTCCCACCGGGTGGTCCCGACGCACCCTCCGCCCACGGGGTACCCTTCAGGTCCTGGCCCCCCCTGGCATGAACGCGCAGCGTTCCTCCTCCATGTTCCGCACACTCACTCTCTCGGTCCTCGCCGCCACCCTCGCCGCCACCCTCGTCGCCTGCAACGGCAGTAGCAGTGGCGCGACCGTTCCGCCGGCTCCCGGGCCGACGCCGCAGGTCAATTTCGCCTTGCCTTCCGCCTTCGCCCTCGAAGGTGGCGCTCCCATTCCGATTCGACTGACGTTGGACGTGGCCGGCTCCGAAGTCGTCACCGTTCCGATCCTGATCCATCCGGCATCCAGCGCGACGAACGTCTTCGACTTCAACCTGCTGCAGGCGACCGCCACGTTCCCGATCGGAGCCGTCGAAGCGACCGTCGAGCTCGAGATCCTGTCGGACATGGAATGTGAGGGCGACGAGTTCGTGCGGTTGACGATGGGTGTTCCGACGAACGCGACCGTCGGGTTCCAGGACGATCACGACGTCTTGATCGACGGCGCCCAGCTCGAGCTCGAGCCGAACGACACCGCGGCCGAGGCCGTGGCGAACGGCGCGTCCGCGATGCTGACAGCCGCTCCGCCCGTGTTCGAGGGTTTCTGCGGGGACATCGACGAGGTCGGCATGGTCGACAACAACGACGTCTTCCAGTTCGACACGCTCGACGACGTGCTCGTCGAGGTCACGTTGATGCCCAAGGACGCGACGGCGGACGTGTCGCTCATCATCACCTCCTTGCCGGCGTTGCCCATGTTGTTCGTGAATGACGCGGGCCCCGGGCAGGCCGAGATCGTGTCCTTCAACTGGGCCCCCGGTTCGGACCTGGGCATCATCGTCTCCGCTCTGGCGATCGCCAGCGGAACCGCGCCGTACGAACTGCGCGTCACCGCTCAACCGATCCCGATCGTTCCGCTGCCCGCCGCCATCACGAAGCCGCCCACCCTGCTCGAGGTCGATCCCGAGATCGCCGCGATGCACCGCAATGGCGCGACCTTGCAGGACATGGTCGACACGTTGCGCGAGAAGTCCTTGCGCGAGCGTTCCGGGCGCTAGAGAGGCGTTCGCGACGACCTCCGGGTCGATTCTCGAGTCCATTCCGGGCCCGGCACGTCGCCCCGGGCTGCTGTATTCTGGTGGCCATGAGCGCCGCAACAGCCAGTCCGGTCCCGCAGTTCACGGGGCCACTGAATCTCTGCACGTACTTCCTGGACCACAACCTCGATGCGGGACGCGGGGGCAAGGTCGCCGTGCGTTGCGAGGGGAACGCCTGGACCTACGCCCAGATCGCCAGCGACGTAGGGCGCTTGACCGCCTGGATGCGCGCGGCGGGACTGCGGGCCGAGGAGCGGGTGCTGATCGTCCTGCCCGACGGCATCGAGTTCGTCGTGACCTGGTTCGCCACGCTGCGCGCGGGCGGCGTGTTCGCAATGGTCAATCCGCTGCTCAAGGCCAAGGACTACGTGGGCTACCTCGAGTACACGAAAGCGCGCATCGTGGTGACCCATGCATCCGTGTTGCCCGAGATCCAAGCCGCCGCCGAGGCGTCGCGGTTCTGCGAATCGCTGGTCGTGGTGGGGGACGCGCCCCAAGGTGCGACGTCGTTCGTCGATGCGCTGGCCGCGCACACGCCCGACGGTCCGGGTTCGCACGTCGAACCGACCGACGCTGACGACCTGGCCGGTTGGCTCTTCACCTCGGGTTCGACCGGCACGCCCAAGGCCTGCGTCCACGCGCAACGGGACTTCGCGTACTCGACCGAGACCTACGCGTTGCAGGTCGCCGGCTATCGCGAGGACGACGTCTGCCTGTCCGTGCCCAAGCTGTTCTTCGGCTACGCGACGGGCACGAACTTGATGTTCCCGTTCCGCGTCGGCGCGACGGTGCTGCTCTTCCCCGGCCGCTCGACCGCGGACGCGTTGTTCGATCAGATCGAAGCGCACCGGCCGACGTTCCTGACCAGCGTGCCGACGTTGATCAACAACATGCTGCACTCGCCGCGCGCCGAGGGCGCCGACCTGTCGTCGCTGCGCGTCTGTCTGTCGGCCGGCGAGGCCTTGCCGCGTTCGGTCTACGAAGCGTGGATGGCGCGCACCGGCGTCGAGATCCTGGACGGCATCGGTTCGGCCGAGATGTTCCACATCTACATCTCGAACGCGCTCGGCGACGTGACGCTGGGCAGTTTGGGCCGCATCGTGCCCGGCTACGAGGCCCAGATCGTCGACCCGGACGGGAATCCCGTGCCCGAGGGCGATCCCGGTCGTCTGCGCATCCGCGGTGGATCGACGGCGCTGTGCTACTGGGCGCACAAGGACACCTCGATCGCGACGTTCCAGGGCGATTGGTGCACGACCTCGGACATCTTCCGTCGCGACGCGGAGGGCCGGTACTACTACGAGGGTCGCGACGACGATCTGTTGAAGGTCAGCGGCATCTGGGTCTCCCCGCTCGAGATCGAGGAGGCCCTGCGCCAGCACGAGGCCGTCGAAGAGGTCTGCGTGGTCGGCCGCGAGGACGCCGACGGTCTGGTCAAGCCGGCGGCCTTTGTCGTGGTCGCGACGGGCTTCGCGGGCGGCGAGGACCTGGCCAGCGACCTGAAAGCCCACGTCAAGGACCGCCTGGCTCCGTACAAGTACCCCCGCTGGTTCGAATGGCGCGACGAGCTGCCCAAGAACGACCGGGGCAAGGTCGCCCGGAAGCTGATCCGGGCGGACGCGACGGCCTAGGGATCTCCCGGTCGGCCCCGAATCCGTCGCAAGGTCTGCCGGCCAGCGGTCGGATCCCGCGCGCACCGCGGGTAGGATGCGCGTCCCATGACCGACCTGGCGAAGCGCACCTGGCCCGAGGCCCAGGCCCTGTTCGGGCCCGATACCGTGGCCCTGTTGCCGATCGGCAGCACCGAGCCGCATGGGCCGCACCTGCCGCTCGACACCGACGTGACGATCGCGCGGGCCCAGGCCGAACGCGCGTCCGCGTTGCTGCGCGAGGCCGACGTGACGACGATGCTGTTGCCCTCGTTGCCCTACGGGTTGACCGAGTTCACGACCGGATTCGCGGGCGCCGTCAGTCTGCGACCCGGCACGTTGTGGGCGATCCTCGAGGACATCATCACCAGCCTCGAGGACCAGGGCGTGCGCCGCATCGTCTTCTGCAACGCGCATCTGGAACCCGATCACGTCGCGGTGATCCGCGGCGTCATCCTCGATCACGCCGAGCGCACCGAACGCACGGCGCAAGCGATCTTCCCCGACAACACGCGCCGCCGTTGGGCGCAGACGTTGAACGCCGAATTCCAGGGCGGCGACTGTCACGCCGGTTCGTACGAGACCGGCATCGTGATGTCCGCCGATCCCGACCACGTGCGCGAGTCGGAGCGCGCCGCGCTCGCGCCCGTGAAGATCGACCTGATCCAGAAGATGCAGGCCGGCGCGAAGAACTTCGTGGAATGCGGATCCGAACACGCCTACTGCGGCGACCCGGCGGCTGCGACGTCCGACGAGGGCCACGGCCAGATCGAGCGGCTGGCCGAGATGGTCGTCACGTCCTGTCAAGAGGCCTGGCCGGACCTGTTCGCATGAGCACGCCCAAGGCAGCAGGCTCGTTCCAGACGATGCTCAAGGTCAAGTTCGGCGACGTCGATCCGGCCGGTATCGTCTACTTCCCGCGCATCTACGAGTACCTCCACGACGTCTTCGAGGAGGTCTGGGAGGACCACGTCGGGCAGCGCTACTACCACCTGCTGCTGGAACAGAAGATCGGCTTCCCGCTGGTCCATTCCGACGTCGACTTCAGCTCGCCGCTGCGCTTCGGCGACCGCGCGACCGTCAAGGTCACTTGTTTTCAGCTCGGAACATCGAGCTTGGGCTTACGGTATCGCATCCTGATGGACGATCGCTTGTGTGTGGAGGCTCGCCAGACCACCGTCTGCGTCCACGTCGACACCATGGAGACGTTCCCCATGCCCGAGTCGTTCCGAGCCAGCTTTCAGAAGATCCTCGAAGAGGACCCCCAGTGAAAATCACGGACGCCTACGCATCGAAGGACCATGTCTACTCCTTCGAGTTCTTCCCGCCCAAGACCGACGAGGGCGCCGAGAACCTGCTCGCGACTTGCGCCGAGTTGCGCGAGAGCGTGCAGCCCGACTTCGTCTCGGTGACCTTCGGCGCCGGCGGCACGACGCGCGATCGCACGCATCAGATCGTCACCACGATCCAGAGCGAGTTGAAGATCCCGGCCATGGCGCACCAGACGTGCGTCGCGGCCACCCAGGACGACATTCGAGCCAACGTCCAGCGACTCGTGGATGCGGGCATCGAGAACGTCCTGGCGCTGCGCGGGGACATGCCCAAGGACGCCGCGGGTCAGTCCGACATGGAGTTCGGACATGCCACGGACCTGATCGGTTTCCTCCAGGACGAGTTCGACATCTCGATCGGCGCGGCGACCTATCCCGAATCTCACCCCGAGTCCAAGACGGCCGACCAGGACCTGCACTGGACGCGCGTCAAGCAGGACCAGGGCGCCGACTTCCTGATCACGCAGCTGTTCTTCGACAACGCCGACTACTTCGACCACGTGCGCAAGGCGCGCGCGGCCGGCGTCACGATCCCGATCGTGCCGGGCATCATGCCGATCACGAACGTCGCCCAGGTCGAGCGCTTCACGCAGATGTGCGGCGCGACCGTGCCCGAGACCCTGCGCGCTCGCCTGCGCCCCGTCCAGGACGATCCGGGCGCCGTGATGGCGATCGGCATCGAGCACGCGATCGATCAATGCCGCGGCCTGTTGGACGGCGGTGCGCCGGGACTGCACTTCTACACACTGAACAAGAGCTTCGCGACGCGCGGCATTCTGGCCGCTCTGCGTTGATCGTTCATGCGTCTGTGTCTTGAGCTCACCGCTCTCCTGAACCCGGTTCAGGGTGGCGTCGGACGGTACACCCGTAAGTTGACCGAGGGGATCCTCCGTCTCGGCGGCGACGACCTGTCCGTGGATGCGGTGTATCGCGCATCGCGGCGCAAGCGCAAGGCCAAACGATTCGCCGATCCGCGCGTGCGCTCGCGTTGGGTCCAGGAGCCGATCTGGCCGCTGTTCACGAACTACGACGTCGTCCACGGCACGGATGCGCGCGTGCCCAAGCTCGGCAGCGCGGCACGCATCGCGACGTTGCACGACGTTTTCAGCCTGGTGACCGAGCGGTTCGCTAGGCTGAAGTTCCGCAACCGCATGGCGGGGCGCTATGCGGATCTCGCCCAGGTCTGCGATCACGTGATCGCCGTCAGCCAGGCGACCAAGCGCGACTTCCTCGAGCACCTCGACTTCCCCGAGGACAAGATCGAGGTCATCTACGAAGGCGTCGACGCGCAATATCGTCCGCACACCCCGGACGAGACGGCGGGCAT
>JAJDEX010000331.1 GCA_029259575.1 Planctomycetota bacterium
TTCGACCTGTCCGATCGCGTGACCACCTGGGATGTGCGCGTCGATGCGCACGGCGCAGGTCGTGTCGGCCAAGCTCTGCTCGGCTTCGAGGCCGTTCCGCCGTTCGCGATGGAGGCCAAGCTGCCCGTCGAACTGACCGCCGGCGACCGCGTCCAGTTGCCGGTGTCCTTGATCGCGGCCGACCCGAACCAAGCGTTGGCCCGCGTGGCTGCCGAAGTGCGCGGGCCCATCCAGATCATGGGTGACCTGCCCGAATCCGTCGAACTCGATAGCGGCCGGGGTCGCGCCCTCGTTCCGATCACCGCGAACGCCGACGTCGGCACCGCCACCATCGGCTTGATGGGCGAGGTGAACGGCTGGACCGATCGCGTCCTGCAGACGATCCCCATCGTGCCGCGCGGCTTCCCCCACCACGTCGCCAAGTCGGGCCTCGTGACGTCCACGACCGAGTTCGTGATCGGCGTGCCGGAGGACCACGTCCCCGGCTCCCTCTCCTCGCGACTCACCTTCTACCCCGCGCCGCTGACCGACCTGGTGCAAGGCCTCGATGGCATTCTGCAAATGCCCTATGGCTGCTTCGAACAAGCGTCGGCGACGAACTATCCCAACGTGCTCGCGGTCGCGTACATGGAGGCCGCCGGGATCGCCGCGCCGTCCGTGATGGCGAAGGCGCGCACGATGATGGCCAGCGGCTACGACCGCCTGATCGGCTACGAGACCAGCGAGGACGGCTACGAGTGGTTCGGCGGCGCGCCGGCCCACGAGGCGCTGACCGCTTACGGTTTGGTGCAGTTCGTCGACATGGCGCAGGTGTTCGACGTCGATGCCTCGATGCTCGAGCGCACGCGTCAGTACTTGATGGGCCGCCGCACCGGCAAGGGTGGCTACGAGCGCAACGACAAGGCGCTCGACCGCTTCGGCTCCGCGCCACAGCCGGTGACCGACGCCTATGTGACGTATGCCTTGGCCGTCGCCGGTACGCCTCCGCGCGACATCGAGGGCGAGCTCGATCGCCTCGAGGAGCGCGGGCTCGAGTCCGACGACCCCTACGAGGTCGCGCTGGCCGCCGGCGCCTTGCACGCGGCCGAGCGCACGCAAGCCGCGAACGCCGTTCGCAATCGACTGAAGACGATGCAAGAGGACGATGGTCGCCTCGAGGGCACGACGTCCTCGATCACGTCGAGCCAGGGCGACGACCTGATCGTCGAGACGACCGCTCTGGCCCTGTTGGCCTGGTTGGACGACGCGGAAGACGAAGCCAACGCGCACCGCGCGCTGCAGTACCTGGTGACGATGCGTAGGGACGGCGGCCGTTTCGGTTCGACGCAAGCGACCGTGCAGGCCCTACGCGCGATGACCGGTTGGGCACGCACGCACCGGCGCATCGCCAACGCGGGCGAGGTCGTCGTCTACGTCAACGACTTCGAAGTCGAGCGCCAGTCGTTCGACTCCGGTCGCAAGGGCGCGCTCCACTTGAACGGCGTCGCCGAGCACCTCGCGCCCGGCGAGAACCGCGTGCGCCTCGAGTTGACCGGCGGCAACGAGTTCCCCTGGTCGTTCGACATGGCGTACTTCTCCGAGGTCCCCGCTGACGATCCGAGCGCGCCGATCGAACTGCGTACGACGCTGGCCGCGGAGTCGGTGGTCGAGGGCGACGGCATCGGCCTCGACATCGTCGTCCAGAACCTGACGCCGGACGGCCTGCCGATGGCCCTCGCGGTGATCGGCCTGCCCGCCGGCCTCGACTGTCCGAACGCGTTGCTCGAGGAGCGCCAGGCCGACGGCGTGTTCGACCTGTGGGAGCGCCGCGGCCGCGAGTTGATCTTCTACTGGCGCGACTTCGAGCCGAGCCAGCGCATCGACATCCACCTCGACCTGATCGCGCGGATCCCCGGGACGACGACGGGTCCCGCCTCACGGATCTACCCCTACTACGCGCCGGATCAGGTGCGCTGGGCGGAGCCGCTCGCGATCGAGGTCACGCCGGCGCGCTGACCTTGTCCGGTTGCGGACCGTGACCGCCCGGCCGACGAACGACGCCGTTCCTCCTCCGGGAGGGGCGGCGTCCCTGTGTTCCTGCGATCCTGTGTTGTGGAGACCCTGCGCTGTGAGGACCCAGCGTTGGTGCTCCAGGACCGCGCCGTAGGGGTCGATGAACCCAGGGACCTCTCGAAACGGAACCCGTACCCGGAATCCCGGGCCGAGCGCGCGGGCGAGCCTAGACTGGTTGGGCGATCCTAGGGTCGCCTCTCCTTCTGCCCGACGTGCTCCCCAACGTCGCCCCCAGCACCATGCGTCACACACGGTTCTCGGTCGTCCCCGCGGCGATCCTCGTCTCCACCTGCCTGCTCGCCCCCACCACGTTCGCCGCCCAGGAGTCGGAGGAATCACCGAGGTCCGCGCCCAGGGAAGACGCCGGCGAGGCCGAACCCAAGAAGCCCTCGAAGAAGGGTCTGCCCACGCGCGTGGAAGGCACGCTGCCGCTCGAGTGGGTCGATGCGCTGCACTGGCGTTCGGTCGGTCCGGCGAACATGGGTGGACGCGTCACCGACTACGCGGTGAACCCGGACGACCCCAGCGAGTACTGGGTCGGCCTCGCGACCGGCGGCATCCTGCACACGACGAACAACGGCGTGAAGTACGAGCACCAGTTCACCGGCCAACGCACCGCCTCGATCGGCGACCTGTGCGTCGCGCCGTCGAACCCCAGCGTGATCTGGGCCGGCACCGGCGAGTGCAACCCGCGCAACTCGGTGTCCTGGGGCAACGGGGTCTACAAGTCGACCGACTCCGGCGCGACCTGGTTCCACATGGGCCTCGAGGACTCGTTCCAGATCGGCGAGGTGCTCGTGCACCCCGAGGACGAGAACACGGTCTTCGTCGGAGCACTCGGTCGCCTGTGGGGCGCGAACGACGAGCGCGGTCTGTTCAAGACGACCGACGGCGGCGAGACGTGGAAGAACGTGCTCTTCGTCGACGACCGCACGGGTGTCGTCGAGATCGGTTTCCAGCCCGGGAACCCGAACACGATCCTGGTCGGCACGTACGACCGCCAGCGCGACGACTTCGACACGAACGATCCGGCCCGGAAGTGGGGCGAGGGCTCCGCGCTCTGGCGCTCGACCGACGGTGGCGAGACCTTCGAACGCATCACCGGTGAGGGCAAGTCCAACGGACTGCCGACCGTGAAACTGGGTCGCATCGGCCTCGACTGGTCGGTGTCCGAGCCGAACGTCGTCCTGGCCGTCATCGAGACCGAGAAGATCAGCCAGGAGCCCGAGAACGCGGCGTACCTGGGTGTGACCGCCGAGAACGCCGAGGTCGGCGCGCGCCTGACCGGCATCACCGAGGACAGCCCCGCCGAAAAGGCCGGCCTCAAGGAAGGCGACATCGTGCTGCGCCTCGCCGGCGAGACCGTCGTGTCCTGGAACGCCATGCAGACGATGCTGCGCAAGCGCTTCGCGGACGAGACGTCCTATCTCGAGATCATTCGTGACGGCGAAGCGTTGGAGATCGAGGTCTCCTTCAGCCGCCGTCCCGAACAGGAAGAGGACAACACCGACCTGCTCGGCTATCCGAACCCCGGCCCGTTCCGTGGCACGCTCGGCGGACAACGGGGCGGCGCCCCCGACGAACAGGGACCCGACGGGTTCGAGTACGGAGGCGTCTATCGCTCCGAGGACGCCGGCGTCACGTGGACGCGCATCAACACGCTGAACCCGCGGCCGATGTACTACTCGGAGATTCGCGTCGACCCGAGCGACGGCCAGCACGTGTTCCTGCTGGGCACGTCGCTCTACCGCTCCTTCGACGGCGGCGCGACGTTCGCGGGCGACGGCCTGGCCGGTGGCGTGCACGTCGACAATCACGCGCTGTGGATCGATCCCAACGACGGCGAGCACATCATGCTCGGCTGTGACGGCGGCATCTACGTGACGTACGACCGCATGGAGGCGTGGGACCATCACAACCACGTCGCGATCGGTCAGTTCTACAACGTCGCCGTGGACTCGACCGCGGACTACCGCGTGTACGGCGGTCTGCAGGACAACGGAACGTGGGGCGCGCCCCAGATGGTGCGCTGGGGCCGCGGTCCCGTGAACCACGACTGGATGAGCATCGGCGGCGGCGACGGCTTCGTCGTGCGCGTCGATCCGAACGACCCCGACCTCGTCTACAGCGAGAGCCAGAACGCCGGCATGGGTCGGCGCCATCTGGTGACGGGCGCGCGCGGCTTCATTCGCCCCAGTGCGGAACGCGGACGTCGCCTGCGCTGGAACTGGAACACGCCGTTCATCCTGTCCAACTTCAACGCGGGGATCTTCTACTCCGCGGGCAGCCACGTCTTCCGCTCGATCCAGTTCGGCGAGGACGCCGCCCGCATCTCGCCGGACGTCTGCGCGACCGACAAGGGCAGCGCGACGACGATCGCCGAGTCGTTCCACGATCCGGCCGTGTTGTACGTCGGCACGGACGACGGCTCGGTCATGCTGACCGAGGACGGCGGCCTCACCTGGATCGACCTGTGGAACCCGGTCGCGGACCCGATTCGCACCATCGAAGCCGAGAAGGCTCGCGAAGAGGCCGAGGAGGCGGCTGAGAAGGCTGCCGAGAAAGCGGCCGAGGAGGCTGCGGAAGCCGCCGAAGCTACGGATCCGGAAGCGAGCGAGCCCGAGGTTGCGGTGGAACCCGAGGTCGAAGTCGTCGAGGTCCCGACCATCGAGGTCGTCGAGGAGCCGGTCGTCACCGACACGACGGACGCACCCGACGCGGTAGCCAATGACGTCGTCACCGGCATCTGGGACTGCGTCGCGGAGGGCGATGGGATCGAGACCGACGACGAGGGCAAGTTCACGCTCGACCTCGAACTCGGCGAGTCCGGCGCGGTGACCGGTGAGATCAAGAGTCCCATCGGCGACGGCGAGATCCGTGACGGCCGCTACGACGCGGCCAAGGGCACGCTGCGGTTCGCGTTCGTCCAGGACACGTTCCGCATCGATTTCGAGCTCCAAGTCTCGGGTGACGAGTTGGACGGCACGCTCAGTGGTGCGGGCGGCTCCTTCCACTTCACCACGACCGGCAAGCGTCGTCCGAAGGACACGTCGGGCAAGGTCATCGACGAGTACTCGTACGTGTCACTCGTCTTCCAGGAGGATGGATTGACGGAATCGCTCAAGGCCATCGAGTTGGCTGAGGCCGAGGCGATCCGCACTCTGAATGACATGGCCGAAGCGCACGGAGCGCTGGGCGAGCTCGTCCAGGACGAGGAAGGCGCCGAGGTCTCCGACCAAGATCAGACTTCGGACGAAGACGTCGTGGAAGTCGAACGCGAGATCCCCGACGACTGCCTCGAAGCCCTGCTTCCCGGCCGGACCTACGTCAGCCAGATCTACCCGAGTCATCACAAACGAGGCCGCGTGTACGCCGCGTTCGACGGCCACCGTCAGAACGACGACGCTCCGCACCTGTTCAGCTCGGATGACAATGGCAAGAGCTGGGAATCGATGACGAAGACCTTGAACAAGGACGTCGGCTCGATCCGCACGGTGCACGAGGACATTACCAACGGCGACGTCCTCTACATCGGCTGCGAGTTCGGCTGCTACGTCTCGATCGACCGCGGCGCCTCGTGGACCCGCTTGAACGGCAACCTGCCCACCGTGCCGGTGCACGACTTCGCGCAGCATCCGACCAGCGGCGAGCTGATCGCGGGCACGCACGGTCGCTCGATCTGGATCCTGGACGTCTCGGCACTTCGCCAGGCGACCGCCGAGATCGTCGACGCCAAAGCGCACCTGTTCACGCCGAAGACCGCCTACCAATGGAGGTCCTTGCCGCGCCGCGCCACGACGACGATGCGCGCGTTCGTCGGTGAGAACCCGGAATCGGGCGGACAACTGACGTATTCGCTCGACAAGAAGGCACGCGACATCTCGTTGCGCATCCAGGACCACGCGGGCAACACGATCCGAGAGTTCGAACCCTCGGGGGACAAGGGCCTGCACGTCGTGAACTGGGACCTGCGCGGCATGCCTCCCCAGGCCGAAGAGAACTCCGGCCGCCGCCGCCGTCGTCGCGGGCGCTTGATGGAGCCGGGCACCTACCGCGTCGTGCTCGAGGTGGACGGCACCACCCACGCCGCGACGATCGACGTCCGCATGGACCCGACGTTCCCCGATCCGGACTGGGTGCAGACCGAGGCCGAATCCGAGCGCATCGAAGCGTTGCTCGAAGCGTCGGACGAGGACGAAGCGAATGGCGACGACGAGTCCCGCGACTTCTGACCTGCGAGCGAACGATCGTTCGCTCTCGCCGGCCTCTGCGAACTTTCGTGGGGGCCGGCTCCCGTTGGTGCCGAGTCTCGAATTCGAAGCTCCACGCCGATCCCCACCGCGGAGACTCCTGGCATGGCTATCCTGGGGACAAGCTCACGACCAAACCGAAACGCACCTCCATGAATCGCACGACCTATCTCGCTTTGACCTCGTTGGTCTTCACCGCAACGGCCAGCGCCCAGCAGCTCTACAGCACGGACTTCACCGACGTCTCCCTCTGGACGCTCAGCACGGTGACCGCCCCCTACCAGTGGAACTCGGATGCGACCCCCGCGACCTTCTGCGGCGGACCGTTCCGCAGCGCGCCCGTCAGCCTGAACTTCAATGACGGCATGACGTACGGACACGACCCCGTGACGAACACCGGGGTCCCGACCGATGGGATCGCCCTCTCGC
>JAJDEX010000332.1 GCA_029259575.1 Planctomycetota bacterium
GTGTTGTCCGAACCGCGGAAGTCGACGCCGATCTCCTGGATCCAGCTGTCGCCGACCGACATGAACTTCGACTCGATCGTGACCAGCGAGCTGTTGAAGCGGCGCAGGTCCTCGAGGAAGTCCCGCACGGCGGACTGCACGTCGGGCGAGTGGGTGATCAGGATGCCGCCCTGGCTGGGCTCGATCGTGACGCCGTCCTCGTCCCACGTGCCTACCGACACGTTCTCTTGGATGATGTTCGCGAGGTCTTCGATCTCGACGAGACGCTGGGTCTCGAGCTGACCACCGAAGGGACCGCCGCCGTCGTCGTCCTCGAGCTCTTCGAGCAGACGGATGCGATCGATGCGCGGGCCCGTGAAGTCGGTCAGACCCATGATCAGGTCCTGGACGTCGTGGTAGTAGGCGATCGGCTTGCCGCGCGCCTTCTCGTTCGTGGTGATCAGGACCGTCTCGTGACGGATCGTCCAGGTCACGTCCTCGCCACCGACCTCGGTGATGAAGTCGAGCGCCTGGCGCACCGAGATCTTGTTCGGGAAGTCGATGTCGAAGATCGACGCGTTGGCCTGGACAGCGTCCTCGGCGGCGGCGTCGACGATGATCGGCAGACCGGTGAAGTCCTGGATGATGCGAGCGATCGCGGTGATCGACTCCTCGCCTTCGATGCCGGGCAGGGCGACGGTGCGCTTCTGCAGTTCGGCACGCAGGGCCAGTTCCTCGGGGGAGGTCTTCTGGGTCAGGTCCAGGCCGCGGCGCAGCGAGCGCAGTTCCGTGGTGGCACGCCAGGCTTCCTTGTCGGGAAGGGTCAGCGTCCCGGTCCACGGAACCTCGAGCTCGCGCAGGTATTCCTTCCAGGTCTGGAACTGCTCGGACTTCTCGGCGATGTAGTCCGAACTGGCCTTCTCGCGGCCGGCGCGGAACGAAGCCTCGCGGACTTCGTAGGCCTTCTCGTTCTTGGGCGACAGCTCGAGAACTTCCTCGGCCAGCTTCTGGGCCTTGCCGTACTCGCGGTCGCCGAACGAGTCGATGGCCTTCGTGAGAAGGTTGTCGACGATCGCCTGCTTGCGGTCGCGCTCGGCGGCCTCCTGCTTGCGCAGGCGGTCGAAAGCTTCCTGCTGGCGAGCTTGGCGCTCCTGTTCCTCGTGGGCGACGCGGTTGTCGCGGGCACGCTGCAGGAGCTCGGACGCCGCCGTGTCGATGCCGTTCCATGCCACGCCGGCCGGAGCCGAGCGGATGCTGGTCATGCACAGGTCCAGGTCGGCGATCGCGCGGTTGTAGTCCCCGCGGCTGAGCGCGAGACGGCCCTCGTTGTAGAGGTCCTCCGCGTTCGACTTGAGCGCCTGGATCTTGATGTCGTAGAGCGTCTCCATGTCGTCGGTGACGCCTTGGAAATCGGTCTTGCCCAGAAGGACGGCAATCTCTTGCGCGACGATCTTGGCCTCGACGTTCTCGGGCAGGAGGCGCTTGGCCTCGGCGATCTCAAGTGCAGCTTCGTTGAGCCGTCCAGCTTCCTTGAGGGCGATGGCCCGCTCGATGTAACCGTGGCCGATCACGACGCGTGCTTCCTGGCGCAAGCCATTGCGCACCGCGGCGTCGTTCAGGGACGGGTCGTCTTGCGGGTTCGTGGAGCCCGCGTTGGCGGGTCCGTTCGCCTGGCCACCAGCCGGATCAACCGGGTTGGAGCCGTTGTCGGAAGGGGTGGAGGAGCAAGCCGTGACCAGAAGCACGGAGACGAAGATGCTGCCTGTGATCCTCATTCGGGGGAGCATGAGCGAGGGTCTTGTTGGGGACGCGGGATGGGGGGAAACCGATCCGTTCACAGGCACCCGCAGCGCGGGACCGGGCGACCGGGTCCGTGGGGGACGGATCCGGAAGGAGCGAATCGGGATGTGAGGGAGCTTGGGGGGGTGGGCACCGCGCGGGCGACCGGGTCCGAACGCTGGGCGCTCGGGGGGGCGAAATGGTATCCGAGGTCCGCCGAGCCTCCAAGGGGGTGCAATGAAAACAACCCTCTGGAACCAGCGGACTTAGGGCGGTCGCCCGGGTCGGTTACGTTCCCTTTTGAACTCCTCGGACGGGCATGCTCCCCGTCTCCCCGAGCGGCGCGTGGCGCGGCTCGTGCGGCCCACTCGGCGCCCCCGTTCCATGGTGGGTTCGCGAAGGCGTAGATGCGGCCGAGGCCACACGGGCGCGCACCGGGCGTTCCAGGTGGTGGGGCCCCCAGAGAAATCCAAGGGCCCCGCGGATCTATCGTCGAGGGTTCAGCGGTTCAAGTGGTCGGCCCAGCGTCCCACGAACGTGATGTCCTCGAAACCGGCCTCGAGCGCCGTGTCCAGCAGTGGGGTGACGTCGCCGTACACCAGCCCCTCGCGCGGGTCGAGCGTGAGCGGGATGTCGTCCTCGAACGCGGAGCGCAGCTCCCGGATCGCAGCCAGACGTTGGCCGGCCTCGTCCAGGCTCGTCGTGCGGAAGCCCATCACCGCGTACTCCAGCACGCGCTGTTCGCCCAGGCTCGGGTCGTTGCGGTTCCAGACGTGGCGCGCGG
>JAJDEX010000333.1 GCA_029259575.1 Planctomycetota bacterium
AGGTTGCCGCGCGGTCCGTTTCGGAACTGCGGATCAAGTGCGCTTCTTGTTGCTCGGAAGGCGTCATGGTTCGCTTGCGGATCGTCGCTTTCGACGCATCGCGCCGTGAGTGTATCGGCCAGGTCCGGCGTTGAAATGGCCAACCGAGGACCATTGCCCTGACCCACCGGACGTTCCCCACAGAAGCGGGCTTGTGCGGCCTGCAGGCCCTTGCTCGTGGCGCCAAGAAGGCGGTTCCAAAGGCTGTTTCGGAACCGCGCGATTCCCATCCAAGGGCCCTTCCGTAGTCGGGGAGGGGGAATCCGCATTCGAGCCGGGCTCCTGTGTCCCCAAGTGCGCCCTACTTCTCTAGAGAATCTTGCCAGATCGCCCAGTTTGCACCACGATTTCGGGTGTCGCCTGCCGTTCCTTCCAACCTCTCACCGACCCGCCATGAACATCATTCTCTCGACGCTGACCACCTTGGGTGTCATCGCACTGTCCTCCTCCGCTTCGGCTCAGACGTTCGACGCCTGCGGCACCATGCTCGACAACCCGAATGGCGGTCCGTCGAGCACGACGTCCTGCCGCATGTTCGTCGAGGACGGCACCGGCTTGATCTACCAGGTCCAAGGTGGACCCCAGGGTTTCAACCATGGTGATCGTGTGCGCGCGACCGGCGACATCAACTTGATCTTCGGCACGTTCTGCTGGGGACCGATCACGGGCGGCATGATCGAGAACGCCACGCTCGTGGTGGACCCGACGTGCGACATCGTCGTCGTCCCGCCGATCAACCTCCTGTGCGATCCGGCGGTCAACCATTACCAGGGCGACTACGTCAAGTTGGACGACAGCGCGTTCGGTTCCGGATCTGGAAGCGATCTGCACCTCGACGCCAAGGACGGTCCGGACGGCGAGTTCGGCTTCTTCCTGATGTCGATCGATGGTTCGGCCATGACCACGGTGTTCAGCGGCGTGCTGTGCTTGGGCACTCCCCAGGGACGCTACAACCCGCAGATCGCCACCAATCAAGGACTGCCCCAACTCAACTCCCTCGGTCAGTTCAACGCGGCCGGTGACCTGGTCAACATCTCCGGTACCTCCTCGACGGGATTCGGCTTCGATGTCCCGACCGAGCTGCCGTTCTCGCCCATCGGTCAGGGGATCTCGTCCGGCGATACGCTCTACTTCCAGTGCTGGTACCGCGATCAGGTGGCGCCGCTCCCGAACCCCGGCAGTTCGGCCAACTTCTCGAACATGATCGAGGTCACGTTCCCCTAGTTCCTGGTGGTTCGTGTCGTTTCCAAGCGGCCATTTGCGACGGGGCGTCCCACGGGGGACGCCCCGTTCGCATTGTGCTGAGTGTGTCGTGCTGAGTGTGTCGTGCTGGAGGCGCACGAGTGCCACTACACCCCGCGTGCGAACAACTGGGTCGGGTCGCGGAACGCTTTGAACTCGATCGCATTCCCCGAAGGGTCGCGCAGGAACGCCGTGCCCTGTTCCCCGACCTGTCCGGCGAAGCGGACGTAGGGCTCGATGACCCAATCGACCTCGGCCGCGTCGAGGCGTGCGGTCAGGCTCTGCCACGCATCCCATTCGAGAACGAGTCCGAAGTGGGGGACGGGGACGTGCTTGCCGTCGACCGAGCTGGCGGAGTCGTCGACGCGCGGGGTGAGGTGAACGACCAGTTGGTGCCCGTGGAGATCGAAGTCGATCCAACTCTGCGAGGATCGACCTTCGGGGCAGAGCAGAACGGTTCCGTAGAACTCGCGCGCGGCCTCGAGGTCGTGCACGGGGATCGCAAGATGGAAGGGCGGACGGTTCATCCATGCCAGTCTCGTCGATCCAGCGGTGCGATGCACGCCCACCTCCCTAGGGCGGGAGTCGATTCCTCACATGGGGAATGCCGGGCACGGTCGGGGCAGCACGACGGGTTTCGGGGCCCCGCACCGCATGGCATGCTGCTTGCCACGCCATCGGATTCTCCGTTCCCCTGCCACGCTGTCCATGAATCCTCGCTTCCTGATCGTCCTCGCTCTGCTCCTCGGTGGCGCTGGTTACTTCGCTCTGCGTTCGGGGCCTTCCGACGCGGCGACCGACGCGCTCGATCCGTCGGCCCGTGACGCAACCATCGCGGGCACGGACCCGACCGCGGCTGATCTGAGTGGGGACGACCTGGCGTCCGACGGAGTGGGCGAGACGCGGTCCGTTGCACCAACGAACATGGACGGGGTGGACGCCGACCTCGGTGCGGACGCCGAGGTGCGAACGTTCGAGGGGCGCGTGTTGGACCCGCTGGGCAACGGGGTCGCCGGTGCGCGCGTCGAACTGATCGTCGAGGGTGAGCGGGGGGTCTTGAGCCTGAACGTCTTCGGCAACAACGACGACACGCTCGTCGCGGAGACCGATTCCATCGGCGGATTCAGCTTCCCTGCAACGGCGACCGGAACCACTTCGAAGGTGCGCGTCCTGGCCCGGGGCTTTCGCATCTTGGAGATGTCCGCCGAATCCGAGGACCTGGGGAACCTCACCCTCGAACGCGGCGCGATCCTGACCGGGGTCGTGCTGTCCGCAGAAGGCGGGCCCGTGCGCGGTGCGAACGTGACGCGGCGTGGATCGCAAGGCACGGGTGGGATGTTCTCGGTCACGCTCGACGCGGCCCTGGGCGCACCGAACGGAACGCGGCCAGGCAACGTGAGGGCAGGCAGCACCGTGACGGCTGCCGACGGCAGTTTCGATCTTCCCCACGAGCCCGCCGGAGCCTACCGACTGACGGCTCGGCACGACGAGCACCCGAGGGCCGTCGTCAACGGTGAGGTCGCCGAAGGTGCGACGTCCCAAGTGCGTGTTCAGTTCGAGCCCGCAGGTGTTCTCGAAGGCGTTCTGCTCGGGTTCGCTCCGGATGATCGCTCGACGTTGCGCGTGCGTACACGTCGCGTCCAGGAAGCGGGTAGCGGCACGGGCGAAGCGCCCCGCATCTTGGGCTTCGACAATCCGGAGCAGACCACCACGCCGGGGGCCGACGGCTCCTTCGCGCTGAAAGGTCTCGTCGTCGGAGCCTCGTACGAGGTCTGGGCGACCGAGGAACTCGGAGGCTTCTGGGAGTCC
>JAJDEX010000334.1 GCA_029259575.1 Planctomycetota bacterium
CCGTACTCGATCAGCGTGGCTTCGCCTTGGACCAAGCGACGAACAGCGGGCCGCTCGAGGAAGGTCGCGAACGTCATCCTGAATTCGTCGGAGATTCGTGTGGCTGCTTCGGAATGGCTCATTGCGTGATCTGGAGTTGCAGGAGGGAGACGAAAGGAGATTGAACCTGTACGAGATGGTCGATGTCGCGCAACGACAAACACATCAGGTTGGCACGGCCGTAGGCGGGGTGTTCGAGGTCCCTTCGCAGGACGCGGTGACCGAGTTTCTCGAACAGGGGAACCGTCTCGTCTCGTGCGTCGACGTAGTCCCAGGACACATCGCGCTCCAACGCCATGGCGTAGGTCAACTTGGCCAAGCGCAAGGCGACGAGGCCTCCGCGAATGTTCGGTTCGACCATCAGTTTCGTCGTGATGGCCACTTGCTCTTGGACTTCCGTTGGCAACCGATCGATGCCGTACAAGGACTCGTAACCGTCCAGGGAACCATCGCGGCGTGGGTTGGTGCGCAGCGTGCCCACGACCCGACCGTCCTGGAAGGCGCCCAGGACCCAACCACGCTCGTCCAGCGGTTCACGCAACGTCCTCCGTTCGTGATCCGCGTACGGCTCTCGCCGGCCTTGGTCCTGGACGTAGATTCGATACCGGAATCGGAACACCGCTTCTCTCTCGGTCTCGCTCGTCACTTCGCGCACTTCGATCATGGGTCGTTCTCGCAGATCCTTCGGGTTGTCAGCGGAAACGTCGGTTCCCCGAGGAGTCCGCCAGGTCTTCCAGGAATTCCCGTTGTTCCAAGCGATCGGGAGCGCGACGTCCCGTGGATGGAGCTTCAGCCACATTCTCCGAATATCCCGGAGATCCTTGGCGGGCGGCCCACGTGGACCGCGTTCCTGGTCGTGCAAGCCACCCAACTTGCTCCCATGTACTCACCCAACTACACTCGCCTGCATCATGGTCGTCGCCCCGTGCTCTCCTGGATGTCGTTGGTGCCGGACGAGAACGTAACTGCTGTTCTCATCCGCCTGCGGAATGGAGAGGAAGGCGCCCGGGACCAGTTGTTGGGCCTGCTGTATGGCGATTTGTATCGACGCGCCGAGCGCGTGATGCACAAACAGGGTCTCGGCCACACGCTTCAGCCGACGGCCTTGGTGAATGAGGCCTATCTGAAACTGCTGGGTCCTGGCGATCCCGCCTTCGCCGACAAAGGACATTTCCTCGCGGTGGCTTCGCAGGCGATGGGGCAGATCGTGATCGATCATGCACGCAGCAAGAATCGCATCAAGAACTCCGCGCCCGGGCAACGCGTCACCTTGGACGGTCTGGTCGATTCCTTCGAGCAGAATGCCGTGGATCTGATCGCCCTGGGCGACGCTCTCGAGGAACTCAAGGAGTCGCACCCGGACCTCCTCGACCTGGTTCAGCTGCGCTTCTTCGGCGCGTTGACCATGGACGAGATCGCGGGGATCCGTGACGTGCCCAAACGTTCGTGCGAGCGCGATTGGGCCTTCGCTCGCAACTGGCTGCGCAAGAAGATGTCGGACCCGGAACGGGGCGCCAGATGACCACCGAACGAGAGCAGCGGATCCGCGACCTGCATGCCGAAGCGTGGGAGCTCGAGCCGGAAGCGCGCGAGGCTTTCCTGCGGGAACGATGTGCTGGGGACGGCGCGCTGTTCGACTCGGTGATGCGCATGTTCGAGTCCGGCGCTCCCGGCACCGACTTCCTCGAGCCGCCGTTGCTGCTCGCTCGCGCCGAGGATCTGATCGGCATGACCCTGGGCGACTTCACGCTGACTCGGCTCCTGGGTCGTGGGGGGATGGGCGTCGTGTTCGAGGCCGACCAGGCGGGCGTCGGTCACCCCGCAGCGGTCAAGGTCGTCCACCCGCATCTGGTCGCCAACCCCGATGTGCTGGCTCGATTCCATCGTGAGATTCACCTCACGGCAGGTCTGCGGCACCCGGGCATCGTGCGCGTCCTGGCTGCGGGCGAGGATCAGGGGCTCCACTGGTACGCGATGGAGTTGGTGCGGGGTGAGAGCCTCGCCGCTCTCCAAGCGCTGCGGGCGGAAGGGCTGCCGCTGCCCGACGGTTCCCCCGATCTGGACGACCCGCGCGCGATCGCCCAACTCGGTGTGGCCTTGCTCGATGCGCTGCAGCACGCGCATCAGAACGAGGTGCTGCACCGCGACGTCAAGCCGGGCAACGTCCTGATCGGTGCGGATGGGCGGATGCTCCTGGGCGACTTCGGCCTGGCCCGCGATCTTTCTCCGACCGCCGAGCGGATGACGCTGACGGGCCTGGTGGCGGGCACGTTGGCCTACATGAGTCCCGAACAAGCGCGTCAGTTGAACAGTGCCGACGACGGCCGTACGGACGTCTATTCCGCCGGGGCTGTCCTGTACGAGTTGCTGACCGGTTCCCCGCCCTACGGGAACGAACCGACGATCGGGTTCCTGTCGTCCGAGGAGTCCCCCGAGGTGCCGCCCGTGCGCACGCGCGCGGAGCACGTGGATCGCGGGCTGGCCCTGTGCCTCGAACTCGCCCTGCGCCGCACCCAGGAACAGCGCTACAGCACCGCCCAGGACTTCGCGGACGACCTCCGCGCGTGGCTCGTCGGTGGACCGGTCAGCGCCAAGCCGATGACGATGCGCGAACGGCTCCAGGTGCGTATGCGTTCGCGGCGGTTCGTGATGCGTTCCGCAGTGGCCATGGTCGGCGTGATCGTCGTCGTCGGCGCGCTCGCCTGGCGCACGATGGATCAGGTGCGCGCGCGCAGTTCCTGGGCCGAGGTGTTCGTGGATGCGAGCGCCTTGTCCGGTGACGTCCGGTTGAGCTACACGCGGTTCGCACCCGAGCCGGGCAAGGTGCTGGAGGTGCACGGGCCCAGCACGCTGTCCAAGGACGGACGCACGTTGCACGTGCCGCCTGGGCACATACGTCTGCGTGCGGAACTGACGGACGGGACTGTCACGGAGTTCGACCGCATCGTTGAGGAAAAGGCCGAAGTCACGGTGAACCTTGTCGATCCTGCTGTCCCGCCCGCGAGCCTAGCGTGGCACTCGTACGAGGGTGGGTCTGAGACGCTGACGTTCCCCCTCGAGGGGGCGGATCCGATGGAGTTCGCCGTGGACGTCGGACCGTTCCAGCTGAGTGCTGCACCGATCACGAACGGCCAGGTCGAGGAGTACCTGCGCCAGTCGAACCGTGAGCTCGAGATCTTCGGCGGGGAAGCGCATCTGGCGGTGCAGGTCACGCGGACGACGGGTGATTGGCTGGATCTGCCGGCCACCACGCTGAGTCTTGCGGAGGCGACCGCCCTCGCCGAGTGGTGGGGGTGTCGATTGCCGACGTCGGCCGAGTGGACGCATGCACTGAACCACACGAAGTCCGAGGTGAGTGCATTGCCCGAACGGCCGAACCTGGTCCCGGAAGGCGAGCCTTGGATTCGGCTTGGGACGGAGAGCCGCAGCTCCCTGCACGCCTACGCCAAGTACGTGCAACCGGCCATGCCCTTGCTCGAGGGCACCGATCTCCTCTTCGCCGGTGTGGTGGAGTGGACCAGTTCCCCGATGTTGCGCCTCGTTGGCGGGACGTTGGTCGTGGCTTCTGGCGACGGTATCACGCGGGGGATGCCGTGGCACAACACGAACGCGAGTGCGCCTTGGTTGCGCCTCGAGATTCCCCGTAAGGCCCAAATGACGGACAACTCCGGGGATATTGGTTTCCGGATTGCTAAGGCGAGAAGATTCAGATGACTGATGTACCCAATTTCTTTCGGGTCTATTCCAGGTTCATGTTCGATCTCAACAATGAGGGGGCGAAGCATTACCGAAATGTGATGACCGAGAACCAGCGCGCACTTCAGCTAGTCGAGGCTGAGAATGATGGGGCTAACACGAAGTGGCCCGAGTTGCAGGAAGCGCTAGCAGTGCTTGCCAGAAGCTACGAGCAGCTGGACGGTCGGGAAGTGTCGGGTAGCAGCGCTCACATGCCAGTGATTGGCGAGGAAGGAGTTCTGTTGAATGAAATTGCACGGAAGGCTGGCGCGGTCGTCTACGACACCGTTTTCGCGGGCAACAAGGTACATGGATTAGTTCCGGAAGATGGTAGGGACTATCCCACGGTGAATGGCTTCGTTTTGGACTTTCGGAGGGATCAAAGCTCCGGCTTGCCAGATGGTATGAACGAGGATATCACATGTATTCAGCGCGTGTATAACCCGGTATCCAAGGAGTGGGAATGGGAGTACAACTATACGATGCTGGTTGATGGTAGCAACTACTACAAGGGCTCTGAGATCAGGAGGCGGCTGTCTTCGAAGATTAGTGGGCTCCCCAGCAACTATGTGCCTAGCTTTCGAATCGCGCTCAGGGCCGTCGCAGCGGGTAGTTGAGGTCTGGCTGATGAAGTTGGATCGAGCCTTACGGATTGCCCATTAGGCCATGCCCATCGACATCGGACTCACCCACATCGCCCTCTGCGCGACGAACCTGGACGCCAGCGTCGCGTTCTACGCCAAGTACGCGAACATGCACATCGTGCATGACCGCCAGGACGACGACGGGCGCGTCGTGTGGATCTCGGATCGCACGCGGCCGTTCGTCGTCGTCCTGATGCAGGCGTCCGATCCGGGCACGATCCTGGGTCCGTTCGCGCACCTGGGCGTCGGTTGCACCTCGCGCGACGAGGTCGATCGACTTTGCGCGATGGCGCGCGAGGAGGGCGTGCTGATTCGGGAGCCCGAGGACTCCGGTCCGCCCGTGGGTTACTGGGCCTTCCTGCGCGATCCCGACGGGCACACGCTCGAACTGGCGCACGGCCAGGAGGTCGGGTTGACCGTTTCCGCGCCTGACGAATCGGGCTCGTAGGCGGGCCCGGCCTCGGATCGAGCGACCCCGCTCGGCGATGGGGGACCCCGTTGTGACGAACCTCGCAGCGCTTCCTTCCTGGGAATCGCGAACCCCGACAGTCGGCCACCACGCGAAGTCCTCGCCCTTGTGAGAACGACCCGCGCTCGCCATGATCTGCGCAGGGCCGTTCGATGTAGACCTCAGGAGGTCGAACATGAACAAGGGAACGAGAACGTTGGGAGCCTTTGCGTGGATGAGCGCTTGGGCCACGTGTGCGATTGCATTCGGAATCGCCGGACCGAGCGTCCGCTCCGCGGGCACGGACTTGCCGAGTCCTGCCGCAAGGGGCCAAGACGCAAGGGATCCCGCCGCGAAGGGCGCGCGCGGCGCTGCCGGCGAAGTCCGCCCCGACTCCGAATTGATTGCCGAGGAGTTCCTCCTGGATCGATTGCCATGGCCCGGCCGGGTTCGTCCCCAGGGATCCGACGGCTCCTACCTGACGACCCTCTACGCCATGGACCCGAGCTCCAGCTGCATCCGCCTCACCGATGGCGAACCCGGTCGAGGCATCCTGGGGAACTGGCCCGAGAACCTCGGTGGGCACCTGAACTTCGGTGGCTTGCTGAAGGATGGATTCGGCGTCGCTTACCAGGATTGGCAGCTCGGCACGATCCTGGACATCGGTCCCTACACGCATCTGCACCCGGAGCAGGCGAACTACGAAGAGGTCGGGAGCTTCATCGGATTCGCCTCCCTGAGTCGGATCGCCGACGAGGCGACGTTCACGCGATCGATGTGGATCCACGACGGGACGGAGCCTTACGGCGGCGCCCAGGTCGCGGGCGTCGAGGACCTGTGGTTGCCCAACGGGACGAAGGAAACCGCGCCGGTGAAACTGGGGCACGTGTACCTGATCCGGATCGTTCACGAACTCGAGGACATGCGCGAACTCGTCATGGTCAAGGCCCTCGTCGTCGATCACACGCCCGGTGTCTCCGTGACGATCCGCTGGATGCACTTCTAGTTCGCCGAATGCCCAGCGGCGATTCCGCGGGTTGGCGATCCACGAAGGCGTGGGATTCGCTGGGGCCGTCCTTTGGGACGCGCTCCTGGCGACCTTTCCGCTATCTCCCGTAGGCAAGGCGACTCACTGCTTCCTCGGCGTCTCGGTCCAAGTCATACCATCGTGGCAGGAACCGGATTCCGGAGTCAGGGGATCCCCTTTCGAGTCGTCGGGCGACCAGCCCTTCAGGTCCCTGTAGGCTTGGGGCATGAGCGAATCCCCCTCCCAACGTTCGATCGTCGGCACGATCGATCACCTCCTGCGTGGCGGTTACACGAGACCGGAGGACCTGGCAGGCGGCCGCGTCGGGATTCCGACCGGCACCTTGCTGATCGTCTGTTTGGTGATGGGCGCGTTCTACGGCGCGATGATGGGGCTGTACGGCACCACGACCGATCACTCGGAAATGGTGTTCGCCAGCGCGGTCAAGGTGCCGTTGCTCTTCCTGTTGACGCTCTTCGTGACGCTGCCGTCGCTGTACGTGTTCAGCGCGCTCGCACGCTCGCACCTGCGCGGCGCCGACACGCTGCGCCTCCTGTTGGTGGCCGTCGCGGTGAACATGGTCGTGCTGGCCAGCTTCGGTCCGGTGACCGCGTTCTTCACGTTCAGCACGAACAGTTACCTGTTCATCAAATTGCTCAACGTGTTGTTCTTCGGGATCGCCGGGATCATCGGGCTCGGGTTCCTGCGGCGCGCGTTGGTCCCCGTGATGGGCAAGCCGCCGATCGTCGAGAAGGCCGTCGTCGAGAGGACCCCCGTCGAAATGCCCGCCTTGGACGTCCCGTACGATCCCGCATTGGCTGCGGAACCCGTGGTTGCGCCCCAGCCCAGTCCGACCAACCTGATCCGCACGACGCGCCCGCCCGCGAACGATCCGGCCAAGGGTGTGTTCCGTGCCTGGATCGTGATCTACGGCATCGTCGGTGCGCAGATGGGTTGGATCCTGCGACCGTTCATCGGCGCGCCCAGCCGCGACTTCCAGTGGTTCCGCGCGCGCGAGTCGAACTTCCTGGGTGACGTGCTGAACTCGCTGCGCGACCTGGTGTTCTAGAACCTCGTCCTCGCGAGTCGACGTGAATCCCGGATCCCTCATCCTGCGCGACGCGGAGCTGTTGCTGCGCGCCGAGGGCCAGCACGCCACCGGTTCGGAGCGCCTGCCCTGGCGTTCGCTCCTCGCGTGGATCGCCTGCGCCGGATTCCTGTACGGCGCGGCGATGGGGTCGTCAGGGAGTCAGGCCCAGCAGTCGCTCTACTCAGGGCTCAAAGTGCCGCTGATGCTGGCGATCTCGTCGGCCCTGACCTTGCCGAACTTCTTCGTGGTCAACACGTTGTTGGGTTTGCGCGACGACTTCGCCGAGGCGTGCCGCGGTTTGATGTCGATGCAGGCGACGATGGCGTTGGCGCTGCTCAGCATGGCGCCGTTGGTGTTGTTCGGTTACGCGTGCGGCATCGACTACCAGTTCGCCAAGGTCCTGAACGGGCTGATGTTCCTGTTGGCGAGCGTCTGCGGCCAGATCACGTTGTATCGACACTATCGCGTCTTGATCGAACGCGATCCGCGCCACCGCGTCGGCATGTTCGCGTGGCTCGCGCTGTACACCTTGATCGCGATCCAGATGGCGTGGGTCTTGCGCCCGTTCATCGGCAATCCCGATCTGCCCGTCAGCTTCTTCCGTGCGGATGCGTTCCAGGGCACCGCTTACGAGAACCTGTTCCAGATCCTGATCGACTCGCTCTCGTTCGACTGACGCGCGTCATGAGTCGTATCGATCTCGATGGGGGGCGGGGAGGCATGCGAGGCGTGTACATCGCGGACGCGGTGCGGGCCGTGCGCGAGTTGCATGCGGACAACATCGAGTTGCCTGCGGCTGGTGGACCCCTGGCCGAGTACCTGGAAGCCCAGGTCCAGGTCCTCGAGGCCGCGCATGCGGACCGGGACGAGCGCGTGGCCATCCAGGTGTCGAACTGGCATCCCGAGCGCCTCGGTTGGAGCGCCGAGCGGATCCTGGACGAGAGCTTCGACGTGCCGGACGCGCGCCGGACGG
>JAJDEX010000335.1 GCA_029259575.1 Planctomycetota bacterium
GCTGGACCCAGGCGGCTCGCACGGCGCTCGACTTCTTGCTCGACCGCGGCGTCACCGAACGCGACGGCGTCTTCCACCACTGGAATGGTGCGTGGAACGTGCATGGTTTGCTGGCCGACCAGGCTTCGGTGCTGCGCGCCATGGTCGAGGCGATGCACTACGCGGGTGACAATCGCTACCTCGAACCGGCGCTGCAACTGGCGCGACGCACCCTGGAGCGCTTCACCGCGTCTGACGGAACACTGCACGCCAACGTGCACAAGCCGACGGCGCGCGGATCGATCCACGAGAACTCCGACACGCTGCTCGCGAACGCGGTGTGCGCCGAAGCCTGCGTGCGCTTGGGCACGCTCGCGTACGAGCCCGAACTGGTCGACGCCGGCCGCCGCATCCTGGCCGCCTTCACGGACGACTGGCGACGCTACGGTCACCTGGCCGCCGTGTATGCGCGCGCGGTCGATCTGTTCGTGCATCCGCCCGTCCACGTCATCGTCGTCGGCCCGGCGGACGGGGATCGTACGCGCGCGCTGCGACGGACCGCCCTGGGGCCGTACGTCGCGAGCCGCGTGGTCCAGACGCTCGACCCCGAACGCGACCCGGAACTGCTCGAGAAGATCGGGCTACCCTCCCAGGCCACCGCGCACGCCTACGTGCAGTGTGGCTTCGAGGCGTATGCCGACACGGCCGACCCCGATCGGCTCGCGCCATTGATGGCGCGCATCCAGCGCGATTGAGGCTGCGTATGGCGCCCTGGATGCCCAGTTCCTGGTGGACCGGGTTTGGGGACACCCACACGCCAAACGGACACCGGCCGGCAAACAAGAGCGTGGCTCTCAGCCTTGGATCTCCAGAACCACAGGTTTCAGGTCGCTGATGTTCAAAATTGACAATTTGTGAAGGCCCTTGTACCCTGAAAGGACGATGAAGAACCAGGAGGACACCACATGAAACGCATCTCCATCGAAGTCTCCGACCAACAGAGCCACCGGTTGAAGGCCATGGCAGCGCTGCAGGGCAAGAGCATCAAGGATTTCGTGCTCGCAAGCACGATCGGAACCGACGAGGGCAAGGCACTTGCTGAGCTCGAGGCCCTGCTGCGCGAACGCGCAGCCCAAGTGGAAGCGGGGCAAGTGAGCACCCGCACCGTGGAGGAGATCTTCTCCAGCGCGATCGAGAGCGTCTCCAGCGGGCCAGATGACTGATTACATCCTCGCTGATGGAGCGGAAGACGATCTCGAGAAGGTCGCCGAGTACACGATCGACCGCTGGGGTGTCGAGCAAGCTCGGAAGTACGGCTCCATCCTCGCGAGGCATTTCGACACTCTTGCGGGTCAGGACGTTCGGACAAAGCCCCCCTTCGAGCACTGGCCCGAGCTGCAAGTGTCACGATGCCAACATCACTACGTCTTCTCGCTGCGGCGTGACCCCGCCCCCATCGCGATCCTTGCCGTGTTCCACGAGAACATGGACCTCCCGTCTCGACTGCAAGAACGACTCGATGCTGAACCTCGCCTGATCAATGAAGAGTAGCGGGCCGCCGGTGGGACGAGCGACCCGCTGTTGGTCACGACGCTATGCGGTCGTCGTTGAAGATTCGTGCCGCACTCCACCTGCAAGTGTTCTTGAGTGCGGCACCAGCCATGAGGAGACTTCCGAGCGTCGTAGGACACGGAATGGAGGCGGGTCTCGCCGCGCCGAACGAGGAAGGTGCAGGACGCGATGGCGACGAGCAAGACGACGTCTCACGACGCAGCGCCGGGCATCCACGAACCAGGCTCCGCCCCCGGACGCGTAGCCGTCGCCAAAACCACACCGCCCTTCCGCACGGACGTACCCAACCAACACTGCGGCCAGGAGTCGCGCTCGACCTGCCTCGGCTTGCCAGGTGGGCGTCGAATCACGCCGCCATTCGCCGCTTAGCTCGCTACTCTGGCTGCGCGATGTGGGTGCACCCGATGGACAGTGAGACAGAGCGTCCCGACGACTCCGATGTGAGCCGCAGGACTCCGCCCCGGATCGAACACCAGGTCGAGTTGTTCACCAGTGCGGCTGACCTCGAGTCCTCCACGAAAGTCCGCTGATCCGATGCAATTCGCTGCCCGCCTCTTCTTGCGCTACCGTCGGCTCGCCCTGGTTCTCCTGGGGTTGATCACGGCCGTTGCGATGATCGGCGCGGCGCGGGTGAGGATCGACGATGTTCCGACGTCGATCTTCCGCACCAACGATCCGACGTTCGACCGGCTCGAGGAGTTGTTCCGCGACTTCGGGACGGACGATGGCGATACGTTGTTGTTCGTCGAAGGCGCCGACCCGTTCAGCCCGGAGGGCGCGAACGCCTTGCGGGCGATGAGCGCCGCGATCGCACAGGTCGAGGGCGTTGCGACGGTCGTGTCCCTCGCCACGATCCCCGTGCTGGACGGTGGGTTCATCCCGCGGCCGCTGCTGCCAAGTGGCGAAGCCGACGCGGACACGTTCGAGGCGGCAAGACAGTTTGCGCTCGAGCACCCCGTGGTCGGAGGTCGCCTGCTTGCACCGGACGGCCTCACGAACCTGCTGATCGCGCGACTCGACGGCGCGCACCTGTCCATCTCGGACATCGCGCCCCGCGTCGATGCCATCACGGCTGCGATCGACGAGACACGCGGACCGTGGACCGTTCGCATGACCGGTGTGCCTCCCCTGCGCCGCATCATCTTCGAGGCCATTCGCGTCGAGCAGACGTACCTCGCCGCCGCCGGTGCGCTGGTCGGCATCCTGGTCGGCCTGTGGGTCTTCCGGCGACCTGGACCCGTCATCCTGACGACCGCCGCCAGCGTCCTTGCTGCAGTCTGGGGCCTGGGCGCCATGGGATGGATGGGCGAGTCGATGAACCTGATGAACGCGCAACTGCCGTTGTTGATCATGGTCATCGCGTTCACGGACTCGATCCACCTGGTGATCCACATCCTGCGACGGCGCACGGCCGACGTGTCCCCCATGCGCGCGGCTGCGCATGCCGTACGCCATCTGGGCGTGGCGTGCGCGTTGACGTCGTTCACGACCGCGGTGGGCTTCGCCTCGCTCGCGGTCAGCCGCGTCGAGATCATTCGACGCTTCGGCATCGTCTTCTCGACCGCGGTCGCGATGACGTTCTTCGTCGTGCTGACGGTCGTGCCGTTGTTCTCGGTCGTGCTGCTGCGTCAGCGCAAGACCAAGATCCAGTCGCTCGCGATGCGCTTCGACTGGGTCCACGACCCGGCGGAACGTCTCGTGCGCTGGGTCGTCGAGCGCGCCCAGGTCATGGCGTGGATCGGCGTGGCGTCCACGATCGTGCTGTCCGTCTTCGCGCTGCGCCTCACCCCCGAGAACCGGCTGACCGAGGCCGCCCCGATCGGCGAAGAAGCCGTCGCTGTTCTCGCCGACGTCGAGACCGCGTTCGGCGGTTCGCTCGGGTGCGCGGTCATGGTCGACTGGGATCCGGGCCATGAGAGCGAGGTCTTCCCCGTCCTGCGCCTGGTCGAGGCTGCCCTCGACACCGAGCCGCTCACGCACGCCGCGTTGTCGGTCGCTTCGATCTGCGATCTCTTGCCCGGACCCGATGGCCTGGACAAGGCGAACGCGCTACCCGAAACCGTTCGCGCTCGCCTGTTGCGCACCGACCTGCGCCGTGCCCTGGTCACGATGACGGTGCCGGACGAGGGCACGATCGTCGCGAACGCCGGCTTCGATCGGTTGCGACTCGAGTTCGACCGCATCCAGCTGGCGAACCCCGGCTTCACGCTCGAGGTCACCGGTACCGGTTACGTCGCGCGCCGCAACGTCAACCTGATCATCCACGACTTCGCGCTCGGCATCTGGATCGCGGCGGGCGTGATCTTCCTAGCGATCGCGCTGGCCTTCCGCTCGTTCCGCATCGGCTTGATCAGCATCGTGCCCAACGCGTTCCCGTTGGCGGTCGCCGGCGCGACGCTCTACCTCCTGAACATCGAGCTGCAGGTCTCCAGCGCGATCGCGTTCACCGTCTGCCTCGGCATCGCGGTCGACGACACGATCCACTACCTGGCGCGCTATCGCCGCGAGCTGAAGATCCGTGGCGATCGCAAGGAAGCCGCGGTCCACGCGTTCCTGAGCGTCGGGCGCGCGCTCGCGGTCACGACCGCCATCCTGGCCGGCAGCTGGGGCGCGCTCCTGTTCTCGGCGATCCCGACGACGGTGCTGTTCGGCAAGATCGCCGTGATCGGGCTGCTCGCCGCATTGATCGGCGACCTGATCTTCCTGCCCGCGATGCTGGTGGCCTGGGGTGGGCGCACGCGTCAGAGCGACGCTCGAGTCACTCGGCGTCCGGCCCGCCCTTGAAGAGCGGCAGGATCGTAGGCGCGAGCTTCTCGTACAACTGCGCCGTCGCGCGCACGTCGCGCATGCAGTATTGCCCGATCTCGTCGATGCGACCTTCGCGATAGGCATCGGCGACCTGGCTGCCGTCGATCGAGCCCTTGGAGCTCTCGACGTCGAAGCGCCGGCACCAGTAATCCAACGAGTAGCGATCGCGCGTCGAACCCATGAACGTCAAGACGTCGAACAGGTCGCAGTGATCGTGGATGCCGTAGCGGTTCGGTACGAGGTTGCGCGAGGGCGCGACGCCGAGTTGCGCGGAGCGCACCATCAACATCGGGCCGTCGTAGCCGCGACCGTTGAACGTCACGACGCGCGCCGGCGGCTGGTCGGGATCGCCGCCGGTGTCCTGGATCATCTGCCAGAAGCGCGTCAGCAGCGCGGCTTCGTCGCCTCGAAAGATGTGCGTGCCCGGGTCCAGGTGCCAGTTCGGATCCTCGGGACCCTCGCCCTCGAGCAGGATCGTGCCGGCCGCGTCCTCGACGCACCAGACGCCGATGGCGATGACCTTGCCGAGCCCGGGATAGAGCCCCGTGCGACCGGGGATCGCTTCGCGGTCCGCATTGTTGCGTGCGCGCTTCAACAGGTAGCGCTGCGTCGTCTCGTCGACCTCGTCCCACGGGAATCCGGCGACTTCGATGTCGAACACGAGCGTTCTGGGTGACGGTGTCATGCGCCCATGTTAGCAGCGCGCCCCCACCGGAGAACCGATGGAGGCGCGTGCAGGAAATCAGAGAGGAATGATCGGGATCAGGTGGCCAGGACCGGGGTCGGTCGGCGTCGTCCACGCCAGACCAGCCAGATGGCCAGGGCCAGCACCCAGCCCGCGCCGTCCATGGCGTCGCGCATGGAGAACGGGCCAGGGGGAGCGAGGCTGCCGCAGCCGCCTCCGCCTCCTCCACCACCGCCGCCACCACCGGTGTAGGTGAAGGCCGTCGGGTCGACGGAAGCTTGTCCGGTGGAGGCGTCGCGCACGAGAACGCTGTCCGTCCCCGTTCCGGCGGGCGCTGTGACGCGCAGGGTCATCGCGTCGACGTAGGTGACCGCCACCGCGGTGCCGCCTTGCCCGGTGCTCGGGTCGGCGCCGAAGACGACGACCGAGTCCGGCGGGAAGGAGTTGCCGAGGAGCGTGACCTCGGTGCCTCCGGTCGCGGGCCCGTTGCCGGGCGTGACCGAAGCCAGCGCGGGATCGGCCTGGGCGATGTACGTGAACGCGGCGCTGCCTTGCTCGGTCGTCGGGTTCGTGACGGTCAAGATGTAGGGGCCGCCGGGGACGCCCGCGCTCGTGACGATCACGACCTCGCTGGGCGAGACGAACGTCACGTTCGGCTGGTTGACGCCATCGATGGTGACGGTGCATCCGGCCTGGAAGTCGTTGCCGGTGAGCGTGATGCTCGAACCGCCGCTGCTGGTGCCGGCCACCGGGAAGACCGTGTCGATGCTGGGGTTCGCCTGGGACCAGAAGGCGCCGACGTCGCGGCCCTCGACCCCACTGGCATCCATGACGACGACGTCGTGCATGCCGCCGACCGTCACCTTCGTGACCAAGGTGATCTGGGTCGAGTTGTCGACGCGACACCCGTTGACGTCGCCGTCGACGTAGATCTGGTCGCCGATGACGACGCGCGCACCGGGGAGGAAACCCGTGCCCGTGATGGTCAGCGCCGTGCCGCCGGCCTTGGGACCCTGCGCCGGAACCACGTTGTTCACGACGGGGTCGGGGGGCGTGATCTCGAGCGCGCCCGTCAGGACCGAGCGATCGCCGCCGATCTCGGTGACCAGCAGATCAGCATGTCCGCTCGGCTGGCCCGCCGGCACCGTCACGTTGAAGAACACCGTGGTGCCCAACCACGAGGTCGGCGTGACCGTGATGTTCGGGTCGGGACAGGTCAGGGTACACGTATTCGTCAGCCCGGAACCACGCAAGAGGTGCGCGGTCGTCGTTCCCGTCGTGGCGCGCAGCGGCAGGTCGTCGAACGACAGACCGAGTTGCAAGGTCGTATCGCCATCGACATTGCGCGCGCCGATCGCCAACGCCTGCCCCGCGGTGACCACGTGGGTCCCGATCGGCGTCATCTGGAAGTCGGTATGGATCGTGTGGCCAGGCGTCAGGTTCGCGGCGGTGACCGGACCGTCGAGCGGACAGGCGTACAGCTCGTACGTCCCCGCACTCAACGCCTGGAGCGTGAAGACTCCGGAAGCGTTCGCCAAGGTCGAGCCGACCGTGCGTCCCGCCGTGTCCCGAGCGACCACGATGGCGCCGGCGACGATGCTCGAGTCGGACAAGCGTTGAATCGTGCCCGAGATCGTGGCGTACGAACCGGCGGGGTACATGTGCCGCAGGCCGCGCACGTCGTCCGCGGACAGGCTGCGATGCAGAATGATCGACGGGTCCACGTAAGGGAACATGGTCGCGCCGGCGTGACTGCAATGATCGAGACCCAACAGGTGACCCAACTCGTGGGTCGCGACGTCCTGGATGTCGAAGCGGCCACCCTGTTGCGTCGTGGTGAACAGGTGGTCGTCGCCGTTGAACAGCACGTCCGCGTCGATGATCTGGCCGTTCGTGAAGAAGCTGATCGGCGTCACGGCGACGGTGCCCGAGAAGCCCGGGAAGTAGCCGGAGCTGTCCGTCTCGTCGAACCACATCGTGTGCAGGTCGCTGGACGCCCAGTCGGTGCGCGCTTGCTGCGCGGGGGACGTGTTCTCGACCAACGTGCTCGTCGTTCCGGTGACGCGATTCCAAGCATCGATCGAGTTGCGCAGCGCGATGTCATCGGACAGATCGGTCACGTCGTCGGAACCTGCGTCGTTGATGACGATCGAGATCGAGGTCGGGTTGGACCAGAACAGCACGTTGCCGTTGACCGAATAGACCAGGCGCACGTGCGCGACGACGGCGGCCGTGGTTGCGGCCGCGATCACGAGCAGCCAGGCGGGGGTGAGTTTGCGGAACACGGGAATCACTTGGCTCCGAATCGGGTGGACGCGGCGCGACGATGGGCGCGGCC
>JAJDEX010000336.1 GCA_029259575.1 Planctomycetota bacterium
ATCGACCTGGCCGACCCCGCAGCCCAGCTCGAACTCTGGCGCGTGCGCCACGAGTGGGAACGCGTGCATCGCGACGGTCGCGTGCGCTGGACGCGCGAGGAACGGCTCGAGCGCGTCGCCGGTCGGCCCACGTAGGAGGCCCGCGGCGTGTGGGACATGCCGTTGACCGAATCCGGGACGTACCGCGTCATCGGGCGCGACCCCGCGACGAAGCTCGAGACCCGCGTGGACTTCTACGCGGCCGGGTTCGGTGACCAGCGCGTCACGCACGCCACCGACGGTCCCGATCGCGTGACGCTGCAGCTCGAGTCCGATCGCCTCGAACCCGGTGCGACGTTGCGTGTGCGCGTCCTCAGCCCGTTCCTGGGCACCGCTCTCGTCACCATCGAGAGCGACGAGGTCTGCGCGCATCACGTCGTGGCGATCACCGCCGAGGAACAGTGGGTCGAGCTGCCCGTGCCGACGGACCTCGTCGGTGGCGGCACGGTGATCGCCAGCGTCGTGCGCGGGATCGATCCCGACGCCGTCGATTGGCAGCCGCACCGAGCGCGGGGTGGAGGGCACTTCATCACGACGCATTCCGACCGCAACCTCGACATCGCGCTCGACGTCCCCGCGACCGCTCGGCCGGGCGAGCGGGTGACGGTCACCGCTCAGATCCCCGCGGGGGATCCTGCGCGTATCCAGTTGTGGGCCGTCGATCGCGGGATCCTGCAGGCGGGCGCGTATCAGGCTCCCGATCCGTTCGCTCACTACCTTGGAGCACGTCGTCACGCCGTGGACACAGTCGACCTCTACGACGAGCTCGTGGTGGACGTGCAGCGCCCCGAGGGCATGCGCAGGATCGGTGGAGACGCCAGCGCACTCGAGCTGCGGCGCGGACCGGCGAAACTGGAGCGTCGTGTCTCGGCGATCGTCACCGGGATCGGCGCGGACACCGATGACACGGGACGCGCGACCTTCGACGTGACGCTGCCCGATTTCCGTGGCTCGCTGCGCTGGTTCGCCGTGGCTGCGCGCGAGACGTCGTTCGGTTCAGCCAGCACCGACGGCACCGTCGACACGCCCGTCGGGCTGCGGTTGACCCTTCCCCGCGTCGTTGCACCGGGCGATCGGTTCGACGGCACGCTCGAGGTCACGAACGGCACGGATCAGCCCGTTCGACTGGTCGCGGAGCTCGAGCGCACCGGGCCCCTGGGCTGCCAGGTCGACGAGGAACCGTTCGAGCTCGCGCCGGGCGCCGTGCGCGTCCTGTCCGTGCCAGCCCTTGCGGAAGCGGATGGCGAGGTCGCCGTGCGGGTTCGCGTGACTGGCGAAGGCATCGACGAGACCGCCCGAGCGAACCTGCTGGTGCGGGCTGCGCTGCCGCCGGTCAGCCGTGTCGATCTGATCACGTTGGGCGACGAACCGATGGCGCTCGATCCGCGCGAGGGCTTCGCCTCGGACGCCGGCATCGTGCGCGTGCGTGTCGCGGGGGAGGCGCTCGACCTGGAGCCCGCGCTGCAAGCGTTGATCCAGTACCCGTTCGGTTGCGCCGAGCAGACGTCCAGTCGCATGCTCGCCTTGCTCGCGCTCCAGCGGAAGGATGCCCTGGACGAGGCCCAGATCGACCGTGGTATCCGTCACCTCGCTTCGATGCGAACCCCGGACGGTGGCATGGCCTACTGGGCCGGGGGCCGCCTTCCGAACGTGTGGATCACGGCCCAGGTGGCGTTGATCCTGGATCGGGCGAGCGAGAACGGGCACACGGTTGGAGCGGCGTGGCTCGATGCCATGGCGAACTTCCTGCACGACCAGTTGGGTCGCGATGTGGACGACGCGACGCGCTGCATCAGCGTGCATGCGTTGGCGGCTCTCGATCGACCGCACGAGGGCTGGACCGCGCGTTTGACCGACCGACAGAACGATCTGGATCGCGGCGCGCGCGCACACCTGATCCAGGCCTGGATGGAGATCGGCCGACCGGAACGGGCTCTGGCTCTCCTGGCGTCGGATCCGATCGGCGCGCCGGCCACCTTCGCGAACGCGGGTCGCCTCACGTCGCCCACGGTCCAGGACGCGCGTCTGTTGCAGGCGTGGATCGCTTGTGCACCGAACGATCCCGAGCTGCAACGGCTCGTCGAGCGCATCGAAGCGGCACGCGACCAGGGCCGTTGGCGCAACACGCTCGAGGATGCGCTCGCGTTGACCGCACTGGCGGCGGCGCGCGACCTCCGTGAGTCCACCGGACCCTGGATCGGCACGCTGCAGCTGCCGGACGGCCGCTCCATCGCTCTCGACGGGGCGACGGCGTTCGACCGGACGTTCGACATGACGGACCTCGGCGGCGCTCTCACCTTCGAGGGTTCGGGCGGCTCGGGAACCGCGTGGATCGAGCGCATGGGCACGCCCTTGGCGACCGCGGACCCGGCGAAGGACGAGCACCTCGTCGTGCGTCGACGCTACCTGGACGTGAACGGCGAACCGATCGCGGGTCGTCCGGTGAGCGTGGGGGACCTGATCCAGGTCGAGGTGCTGCTCGAAGCTCCGGGGGCTCCGGGCTCGATCCCCAACCTGGCGATCGTCGATCTGTTGCCCGGAGGCTTCGAGGTCGAGAACCCGCGGTTGTCGACCAGCCAGGCCTTGCCGCAGCGGGGGGAGACCTCGCGTGCCGTCGAGGCGTCCACGAACGGCGAGATCCAATGGCACGGCCTGAAGGTCGCGTCGCCCGATCGTGTCGAGTTCCGCGAGGACCGGGTGCTGATCTTCGGGAGGGCTACGGCCGAGCCGAGCGTCGTCCGTTATGCACTGCGCGCCGTCACGCCGGGCGTGTTCGCCGTGCCTCCGATCCAGGGCTCGTCGATGTACGACCCGTCGATCGAATCGGTCCACGGCAGCGGCGTCGTCGAGGTGGTGCGATGAGGCTCGTTCCGTCCCGCCGCACTTGGAAGCTCGCCGCACTCGGTTGTGGTGCCGCTATGGTCACCGCGCTGATCCTGGATCGCGTCTGCCCGCCGCCGATCGAGCGTCTGCACGCCTGGCCTTCGAGTCCGCTGCTCACGTGCCGTCACGGCGAACCCTTGGCCGCCTGGGTCGCCGCGGACGATCAATGGCGCTTGCCCGTCGGGCTCGAGGGTGCCGGTCCTTGGTTGCCCTCGGCGACGATGGCGGTCGAGGACGAACGCTTCGCGCTCCATCCGGGCGTCGATCCCCTGGCCATCACGCGCGCGGCGACCCAGGGTGTCGCCGCAGGGCGAGTCGTGTCGGGTGCCAGCACGCTGACGATGCAGATCGCGCGCATGATCGAGCCGCACCCGCGCACGTTCTTGGGCAAGCTCCAGGAAGCCGCGCGCGCGGTTCAGTTGGAGACGCGCACGTCCAAGGACGAACTGCTCGCGTTCTATCTCGATACGGCGCCCTACGGCAGCAACCTGCGCGGCGTCGAGGCCGCCAGCCTGCGCTGGTTCGGATGCTCTGCTCGGGACCTGTCGCTGGCCGAGGCGGCGTTGATCGCGGGCTTGCCGCAGTCGCCCGAACGGCTGCGCCCCGACCGGCATCCCGACGCCGCCATCGCACGCCGCAATCACGTGCTGGATCGGATGTTCGACGAAGGCCACATCGACGTGTTCCGTCACGCCGAGGCTCGCCAGGAACCCCTGCGCCTCAACACCGACGCATGGCGTCCGGTCACCGCGCCGCACTTCGCCGCCTGGGCTCGCACACGTTGGCATCAGGATGGCCGAACGACGTTGGACGTCACGCTGCAGCACGGCGTCGAACGTTTGGTGCGCGAACACCTGCGCAGCCTGCCCGCGGGAACGCATGCCGCCGTGACCGTGGTCGAGGTCGGCAACTCGGCGGTGCGCGCACACGTCGGCGGGCAGGATCCGCAGCACCCCGGACATGGCGCCCTCGATCTGGCCCGCGCGCGGCGTAGTCCGGGTTCGGCGCTGAAGCCGTTCGTGTACGCGGCTGCGTTCGAGTCCGGCCGACTCGACTGGGACGGCATCCTGGAGGACGCTCCGATCGAACGGGACGGCTGGCAACCGCGCAACTTCGACCGGCGCTGGCACGGCGACGTTCGCGCGGACGATGCGCTGCGTCGGTCGTTGAACGTGCCCGCGATCCTCGCGCTCGAACGCGTCGGTGTCGGCACGGCCGTGGGGGCGCTCCAGTCGTGCGGCGTCAGCTTGACGGCAGAAGCGGCCGAATCCGCCGGCCTCTCGCTGGCGGTCGGGGGAGCGGACGTGCGTCTGGTCGACCTGGTCGAGGCCTGGGCGACCCTTGCACGTGGCGGACGGCACATGGATCTGCGCCTCTTCGAGGACGAACCGCTCGAGCCGCGCACCGCCCTGCGCGCGGACACGTCGGCGCGCATCGTGAACATCTTGTCCTCGGACCATCGCGTACCTGCCGGTTGGATCCCGGGCCGTTCCCACGCGCCAGAGATCTCCTGGAAGACCGGGACCTCGGCCGGATTCCGCGACGCTTGGGCGGTCGGAACTTCGGGCGGCTACGCGATCGGCGTGTGGATCGGACGGGTGGACGGCTCCGGAGATCCCGCCTATCTGGGTGGACGTGCTGCCGAACCGTTGTTGACGCGCATCGCGTTCCAGCTGGCCGAAATGAATCCCTAGCCTGGATCCCTCTCGGTGCATGCTCGAGAGGGATCCAGGCTGGTCCGAACGGCGGGGGGCGAGGGCCTCCCGTGAGTGGGCTCCGTCCTCGGGCGGGGCCAGAAGCATCGAGACCCGCCCGTTCGGGACTTGTTCCGGCGCGCTTCGCGATGGATCCTTGGGTCATGACGTCGAAGACTCTGGATCCGAAGTTGCGAGGGGACGCTCTGCTCGAGGCACTCGAGTCGGGCGAAGTGCGCGCCGCGAGCCCCAGTCCGAACGGGTGGGTCGTTCATGCTGAGGTGAAGGCGGCCATCCTGGACCTCTTTCGCGAACACGACATCGTCGACATGCCCGGTGGATTCCGGGACAAGGCGCCGCTGCGCGTGCGCACGTTCGACGAGGCCAGTCGCGTGCGTCTGGTGCCCGGCGGATCCGCCGTTCGTCGTGGCGCGCACCTCGGGCACGGCGTCGTCTGCATGCCGCCGATGTACGTGAACATCGGTGCGTTCGTGGGGGAGGGTTCGATGATCGACAGTCATGCGCTCGTCGGGACGTGTGCGCAGATCGGCGCGGGCGTTCACCTGTCAGCCGCAGCGCAGATCGGCGGCGTGCTGGAGCCCGCTGGTGCGAGCCCCGTGATCGTCGAGGACGGCGCCTTCATCGGAGGCGGAACGGGCGTGTACGAAGGTGTGCGTGTCGGCGCCCGGGCGGTTCTGGCCGCAGGCGTGATCCTGACCGCCACGACGCCGGTGTTCGACTTGATGAATGAACGGGAGCTGCGCGGGACCTCCGACGAGCCGCTCGTGATCCCGCCCGACGCCGTGGTCGTGCCCGGGACGCGTCCCGCCGGAGGGGACTTCGCTCGCGAGCGCGGCCTCTCGCTCAGCTGTGCGGTGATCGTCAAGTACCGCGACGCGCGGACCGACGCCGCCACAGCGCTCGAAGACGCGTTGCGCTAGGACAACTGGTCCGCATCTCGGAGTCGCGTGGAACAGGGCGGGGGAGGATTCCCTAGGATCCCTCCTCCCCATGCGTACGACTCGCTCCACCCTCCGTCCCTTCGGGGTCCCGCTCGTTCTGGTCCTCTTCACGAGCCTGGTGCTTCTCGCGCTTCCGGGAAGCGCGCGACCTGCACAGGATGGAGGACCCGACCTCAGTCACGTCCATCGGATGTGCTTGGTCGGGAACGCCCAGGCCGAACGCATGCAGCACCACGGTTGGCTGGAGACGCGGTTGCAGGTCGCCCTTCCGGAGGACGCAATCTCGTTCCGCAACTTGGGGTTCTCGGCCGACGAGGTGGACATCGCGCAGCGGACCCAGGGTTTCGGCACCCAGGACGAACACCTCCTGCGATGCGGCGCCGACACCATCCTGGCCATGTTCGGCTTCAACGAGTCCTTCGCCGGGCCCGAGGGCCTCGGGGCGTTCCGGGCGAAGCTGCGTGCCTGGGTCGAGCACGTGCAGTCCCAGGACTTCGACGGGAGTTTGCCTTTCTACTCGGCGAAGGTCGTGCTGGTGGGCTCGATCCCGTTCGAGGACCTGGGCAACGACACGGTGGACGTCGACGCCATGAACGCTCGCATCCGCGCGGTGAACCAGGTGATCGCGGAGGTCGCTGACGCGACGGACGTCGAGTACCTCGACGTGTACGGCCCGATGGCCGAGCGTTACGAGGCCATCGACGAGCCGTTGACGATCAACGGCATCCATTTGACCGATCGCGGCAACCTGGAACTGGCGAACCTCGTCGATCTGGACGAACTGCCGGTGGTCGATCCCGACGACCCGAAGGTCCAGGAGGTCCGCGCGCTGGTGCTCGAGAAGAACCTGCTGTGGTTCAACCGGTACCGCGCCACCGATGGCTACAACGTCTACGGCGGTCGTTCGTCGCTCGAGTACGGCGGGCAGACGAACTACGAGGTCCTACAGCGTGAACTGCAGGTTCTCGACGCGCTCTGTCACAACCTCGACCGGGATATCTGGCGAGTCAAAGGGGTGGTCAACATCCCGGCCGACGTTCAGGTCCCCGAGCAGATCGAGGTGAGGACGAACAAGCCCGGCGCGGGACCGGAAGGAACCCATGTCTTCCAGACCGGCGAGGACGCG
>JAJDEX010000337.1 GCA_029259575.1 Planctomycetota bacterium
CATCGAGCAAGTCCCAAGCCTCGCCGCGATCGGAACGCGCGCGACCGTCGACGACGTGCATCCATTTCGCGCCGGCGGGCAGCTCGCCGCTGGGCGCGTCGTGTACGGGTCGACCCCAGAGCACCTTGCGCCGCCCTTCGAAGTGCAGTTCGACGCCGCCGGGCATGTCGTCGTACGCGACGTCCTTGGAGGCATCGATGAGGAACGGGCCGAGGCGTTTGCGTTCGTCCGAACCGACGAGGTCGCGCAACGACACCGCCACGCTCAACGCATCGAGCCACGGACCGTCCACGATCACGTCACCGGGCAACGGCTCGCTGTCCGGATCGGGGTGCGGCCCCAACACGGGCAGGTCGATGCCGTCGATGCGCAACGGGCGATAGGAGTATCCGCTGAGCACCGTGCCGTCGTCCGCGACGGGCAGGTAGTCCGTGCCGACGCGCAAGCACGCGACCGGGCGGCGGAAGCGCAACGGGAACGAGAGCCCGTCGGGCCAGAGCGTTTCGACTTTGCCGACCTCGGCCACGAAGGAGAGCGACTCGAGTTGCGCGACGAGGTCGTCGACCTGCTCGGGACGACGCACGTCGACGATCTCGGTCTGCAACAGGACGCGGTCCAGGTGTTCGCGCCACGCATCCGCGACGAACGTGTCCCGTTCGTGCAAGCGGACGCGGGTCACGTCGACCTGGGCCACGCCCGAAGCGCTGGCCCTTTGATCGAGCCGGCCCACGACGGCCGACACTCCGATCACCACGATCGCGATCGGGACCCACGCGGGTACGTTTCCGGCGCGCGACCGTTCGGACGCGCGCGCCCGAGCGATTCGCCCGCCAGTGTCCTGTCGTCGACGCCCCTCGCGTCCAAACACGATTCGCCTTGGCCGAAGGTCCCGCGGAAATCCCGGACCGCGAGGGCCGGGGGAGCCGGGGACGACTCGGCTCAGTTCCGGGCCGGAACGAGGGCGGTCTCGCCGCGCGAGGTCAGCTCGACCTGGCTGACCGTTCCCGAGCTCTGGGACAGGCGAGAACCGCCGAGGCGCTTGCCCGCTTCCTCGATGAAGAGGTCGAGGGTGGTCTTCATCTCGTTGACCTCCTCGCGCGACAGGGTGACCGAACGGGTCGAGCCCTGCGTGTGCAGTTCGTGGGCGAGCAGTCGGCTGAGAACCTTGAGGCTCGCGAGCTGACGGACGAGGGGGTTGGCGGATCCGGTGAGATCGGACATGGGATGGCGGGTTGAATTCGGGATGCGGTGCCGTGGAGGTGCGGTCCCCCCTGGCCGAGGGGCTCCACCCTTGCTTTGATAGCGATTCGAGCGGGCTCGATCCAGAGCCCCTTGCCGGGGATCCCGAGGACTCCCCCATTTCATGAATCGATCCGAACCCGACCAACCCGGCCAGGCCCCCCGCCGCGAGCCCGGGAAACGTCTCCCTTTCGGCGCTTTCCTGGATGCCGACGAGCCGGCCCAGGTGCGCACGCCCCAGCCCGACCCCGATCCCGACCCGGCTGCGGAGCCTGCGGATTCCCGGGAGGCCCCTGCCGAGGCGTCCGCCGACGTGGGCGGAACCGGCGACGATGGCGACCTCCCGTTCGGCGCCGTCCTGGGTGAGGACCAGCCCCTCGTCCCCCCGAAGCGTCGCCGGCGCGCCAAGAAGCGTGAGCCCGAGCCGACATATCGCGACTCCGCCAAGGCCGACCTCCTGCCCGCCACGCCCGCGCCGACCCAGCCGGTCGAGCGGCCCGCTCCGGTCGAAGCCCCCGACGGGCGCATCGTTCAGTGGCGCGGCTTCACTTTGCAACCGTTCCAGATCCGCGCGGTCGACGCCGTGCGCGCGGGCCACAACGTGCTGGTCGCCGCTCCGACGGGTGCGGGCAAGACGTTGGTCGCGGAGTACGCGATCGAGGACGCCGTCAAGAACGGCCAGCGCTGCATCTACACGTCGCCGGTGAAAGCGCTCTCGTCGCAGAAGTACCGCGACTTTCGCGACGACCCCGACGTCGACATCGGACTGATGACGGGCGACGTGACGATCTCGCCGCACGCCCAGGTCCTGATCATGACGACCGAGATCCTGCGCAACGCGATCTTCGAGAACCCGCGACTGCTCGACGACGTCGGCTACGTGATCTTCGACGAGGTGCATTACCTGGACGACCGCGACCGCGGCACGGTCTGGGAGGAGAGCCTGATCTTCCTGCCGCCGTCGGTGCGCTTGATCTGCTTGTCGGCGACGATCCAGAACGTCGAGGAGCTCGGCTCCTGGCTCGAGAAGATCCGACCGCAGGGCCTCGAGGTCATCCAGGAATCCGCGCGTCCCGTGCCGCTGTCGCACTGGATGTACGCCGAGAAGACGGGCGTCTTCGGACCCCAGCGTCTGGACTCGATCCGCAAGAAGGCCAAAGAGGAATTCGAGCGCGAGAAGCGCGGATCGCGCAGCAGGGGCCGCCGAGGGGGTTCCCGCCGGGGTCGGCGCGGCGCTCCCGCGTCGCAGAAACCGGACGCGCGCGGCCTCTTGAACGAACTGGTCGAGGAGGACCGCTTGCCCGCACTCGTCTTCGCGTTCAGTCGCAAGGACGTCGAGATGCTGGCGCGCAAGAACGGGCGCCGCGACCTGCTCTCCGAGGAGGAGACGCGCAGGATGACCGACCTCCAGCACGAGCTGGTCGAGCTCTTCCAGCTGAACCCGGTCATCCACGACTCCGAGCTCTTCCGCAACGCGCGCAACGGCGTCAGCTACCACCACGCGGGCATGCTGCCCGTGCACAAGGAACTGGTCGAACGCATGTTCACCGCGGGCCTGTTGAAGATGCTGTTCACGACCGAGACGTTCGCGATCGGCATCAACATGCCGGCGCGCACGGCGGTCTTCCACGGCCTGCGGAAGTTCGACGGCATCTCGTTCGACTGGATCCGCACCCGGGACTACATGCAGATGGCCGGTCGCGCCGGTCGCCAGGGCATCGACGACAAGGGCTACGTCTATTCGCTGATGGGCAACCGCGAACTCGCCGAGGCTCCGATGAAGCGCATGTTCTCGGGTCGCCCCGAGCCCGTCATGAGCCGCTTCAACCTTTCCTATTCGACGATCTTGCACCTGGTCGAGAACGCAGGCCGCGAGCGATTGTTCGAAGCTTGGGAGAGTTCCTTCGCGCAGTACCAGGCGCGCTCCAAGAACAAGAAAGCAGCCGAGCGTCAGCGCCGGGATCAACGCCGCGAGGTGCAACGTCGCCTCGACATGCTCGAGCAGCTGGACTACTTGGACGGCGAGACCGTCACCACCCGCGGCAAGATCGCGCGCCTGCTCACCGGCTACGAACTGCAGGTCTGCGAGTTGCTCTTCTCGGGGGTGCTCGAGAACGTCGCTCCACGTGCCCTGGCGATGATCTTCACCGCCCTGATCCACGAGGAACGCAGCCGCGGCCAGGG
>JAJDEX010000338.1 GCA_029259575.1 Planctomycetota bacterium
GAAAGGCATGGCGAGCGTCTCCGATCTGGTCGGCGTCTCGCTCCCCTACTTCTCCACCCACCACGACCTGGTCGACCGCCAACGCGCCGCCAAACGCGAGAAGGCCGGCCAGGCCGAACGCGACTCGATGTGGAAGGGCGACATCGCCAAGGAAACGGACTCGCTGATCACGGACTGATTCTGGAAGATTGTGTCAGGTTCAATCGTCCAGAATCAGTCCGTGCGGGTGAGGCGCATGCCGATCACGTAGGTGATCGCGGAGAGTCCGAAGCCGATGAACCAGGCGAAGTCGAACAGGCTGGACCAGATCTCAGCTGGGACGTAGTCCTCGCGCACCGTCCCCACGAATCCGGGGATATTGGGCGCGATCCCGATGAGCAATGCCATGACGGCAATGGGATTCACACCACGCTTGTAGACGTATTCGCCATCTCGGCGATAGAGCGATTCCAGATCCAACTGCGTCCGACGCACGATGAAGTAGTCCGCGATGACAATGCCTCCGATGGGACCGAGAAGGGCAGAGTAGCCACCGAGCCAGGTGAAGATGTATGCGTCAGGGTCCTCAATGATCTTCCAGGGGAAGATCGAGATTCCGATGACCGTCGTGATCAACGCAGCGATTCGGAACGTGGCCCTGGAGGGCGCTAGGTTCAGGATGGCATTCGCAGGAGAGACGACGTTGGCCGCCAGGTTGGTCGAGAGCGTCGCAAGCGCGAGCGCTGCCAGGGACAGGATGACGGCGAATCCCCCATCCATCAGCCCCACCAACTCGGTGGGATCCGAGACTGGGCGATCGAAGATCACGACCGAGGCCGAGGTCACCGCAACACTGATGAAGGCGAACAGCCCCATGAACAACGGAAGTCCGATGGCCTGGCCCAGGACCTGATCCCGCTGAGTCTTCGCGTAACGCGTGAAGTCGGGGATGTTCAAGGAGAGCGTCGCCCAGAATCCGACCATGCCGGTCAGGCTCGGGAAGAAGACGCTCCAGAACTGCCCTTCCTTCGCTCCACCTTCGACGAATGCCGATGGCGTCGAGAGCATCGCCCCGAACCCGTCGGCGTTGCGGTAGGCCCACGCGAGCAGCACGAGGCCCATGATCACCAGGAATGGCGCCGCGAACGTCTCGAGGATTTTGATCGAATCGATCCCCTTCCAGAGCACGGCGACCTGCAAGGCCCAGAACGCGAGATAGCAAACGAGTTCCATCCCGTTGATCCCGAGCCAACCGATGTCGGCGCCTCCCACCAGGCCACTGCTCACGAACCCGAGCAACTGATAGATCGCGCTCCCGCCGACCCAGGTCTGAACGCCGAACCATCCGCATGCGACCAAGCCACGCAACACGGAAGGCACGTGCGCACCCGCGATCCCGAAGCTGGCACGCGACAGAACAGGGAATGGTACGCCGTACTTCGTACCCGCATGGCCGTTGAGGACCATGGGAATCAGCACGATGAGATTGCCCAGCATCACGGTCAGGACGGCCTGCCACCAGTTCATCCCGAGACCGATCAAACCACCCGCCAGCATGTACGTCGGCACACACACCACCATCCCGATCCACAGGCTGGCCATGTGATGCACCTTCCACGTGCGACCTTCGGGCGCGGTCGGGGCGAGGTCGGCGTTGATCAGACTGGGGTCCGGGTTCTTCAGCATGGATGAGCTAGCTAGGATGGTGGCGAGCCCTGAGGATGGCCTTCCGACGAGGGGGCCGTCCAGAACTCCCCTACGCATGCCATGCACGATCCGTTCCTAGAGGCCGCCATCGACGAAGCCCGCGCCGGCCTGAACGAGGGCGGAATCCCCATCGGTTCGGTCCTGGTGCTCGATGGCGTCATCGTCGGACGCGGTCACAACCGACGCGTTCAGAGCGGCAGCACGGTGCTGCACGCCGAGATGGATTGCCTCGAGAACGCGGGCCGCATGTCCGGCGCCGACTACCGACGCGCCACGCTCTACTCGACGTTGTCGCCGTGCGACATGTGCAGCGGCGCGGCTCTGCTGTACGGCATCCCCAAGATCGTCGTCGGCGAGAATCGCACCTTCCAAGGACCCGAGGACTACGTCCGCAGCCGCGGCGTCGACCTGACGATCCTCGCGGATCCGACCTGCATCGAGCTGATGGAATCGTTCCAACGCGACCACCCCGAACTCTGGAACGAAGACATCGGCGTCTAGACATGAACACTCCCTTCCTCCTCGCGACTTCGATCGCAGCTCTCACCGCGCTCGCGTCCGCCACCCACCAGGACTCGAGCGACGCACCGCAACGCATCTTCCAACTGTCCGACAGCTGCGAGCGTTGCCACGACCAGAGCGAGAACGCCTTCGCCCTCACCCGCGACGACGGCAGCGACGCCTCCCCGCACGGCACGTGGGAAGGCACGATGATGGCGCAGAGCTTCTTCGATCCGTACTGGCGCGCGAAGATGGCGCGCGAGATCGAAGCCGGCCCGGAATCGCGCGAGGAGATCGAAGGCCTCTGCCTACGCTGCCACGCGCCCGCCGCGCATCATCACGATCGCTTGATGGGCGAACCGATGCGCTCGATGGCCGAACTGCTCGAGGATCCCGCGGCCCAGGACGGCGTCAACTGCACGGTGTGCCATCGCATGACCGCCGACGGCCTCGGCACCGCCGCGACGTTCAACGGACTTCCGCCGCACGATCTGCAGGCGCGCATCTGGGGACCGTACCCCGATCCGGTGCCGGGCCCGATGCGCGCGCACACCGGCTACGAGGTCACGTTCGGCGAGCACATGGTCCTGTCCAGCGTCTGCGCCACGTGCCACACCCTGACCACCAACCACGCCGGCCCCGACTTCCCCGAACAGTCGCCGTACCTCGAATGGCGCAACAGCATCTTCTCGTACGAGGACGGCGTCACCGAGGATTCGCAGAGCTGCCAGCAATGTCACATGGAGGACCAGGGCGAGATGCGCCTGGCCCACAACCCGAACGGCGGCGACTTCCCGTTCCTGACCAAACGCCCCGAGGTCCGCGGCCACCGCTTCATCGGCGGCAACACGTTCATGCTCGAACTGATGGCGGACCACGCCGAGGAACTCGGCATCCTCGCTCCGCCCGCAGCATTGCGCGACACCGCCGACCTCACGCGTCAGCAACTGCAGACCAAGACGGCGAAGCTCAGCATCGAACACGCCTCGCACGACGGTGAGTTCCTGGGCTTCGAAGTCGTCGCCCAGAACCTCACCGGCCACAAACTTCCGACCGGCTATCCCGGACGGCGCATGTGGATCGAGGTCACCGTTTCGAACGCCGAAGGCACGTTCTGGTCCAGCGGCACGGTCGACGACAAGGGTCGCATCGCGGGTCTCGACGACGCGTTCGACGTGCCGCATCGCAAGCGCATCGGCCCGCTCGGCAGTCCGGTCCAGGTCTACGAACTGGTCGCCCTGGACAAGTCCGGTGAGCCGACCGCATTGCTGACGCACATGGCGACGCGCGGCAAGGACAACCGTCTGCTCCCGCGTGGTTGGAAGCCCGATGGCCCCCATCACGTCGAGACGTCACCGGTCGGAATCGGCGACGACCCCAACTTCGTCGGCGGTTCCGATCGCACGCATTACTCCTTGCCCGTCGTGGACCGCGGCGCCGTCGTCACCGTGCGTGCGCGCTTGCTCTACCAGTCCGTCCCGCCGCACTGGGTCGACGACCTGCGCGCGTCGAAGACCGACGAAGCCAAGGCGTTCGTGCGCTTCTACGACGAGCGGTCGGCCTTGCCCGAAGTGCTCGCCACCGCGGAAGTCCTGGTCGGCGACTGACTCGTCGAGGTGCTGCGGAAGTACAGCCACCCGGCCACGACCACCAAGCCCGCCAGGGTGAACGCCACGCGCTCGCCGAACCAGGACGCGGAGTAGCCTCCGATCGCGCCGCCCAGGGCGATCGCCATGGTGCGCGCGCTGAACACGACGCCGAACGCGCTGCCCCGCCGCTCGCCTTCGACCTCGGCCGCAGCCAGCCCGAACGCGAGAGGCCCGACACCCGCCATCGCGACGCCCATCACGATGCGCCCGACCAGCAACATCGTGTAGTTGGACGCCACGATCGTGATCGCGAGACCCAAGATGCAGCCCAACGCGCATCGCAACAATGCTTGCCGATGACCGGTGCGATCGCCGTACGACCCCCAGGCCTTCAGCGAGACCAGGTTCGCGATCGCCATGACGCCGAACGCCAAGCCGGTCGCGAAGGTGGCGACGTCGGTCGGAGTGATCGCGGACGTCCCAGGCGCCATCCCGAACAGGGATCCCACGCCGTCCTTGACGGAAACGCCCCACTCGAGCACGGGCGCGGTCCAGTGCGACAGCCCCGCAGGCTTGACCATGTCGCCGACGAAGAGCTCGAGCAATGGATTGACGGCGCCCAGGCCGAACTGGACCGTGAAGATCAGGATGGCCGTCGCGCGCATCGTCCCGTGGTTCAAGACCGCGGCGATGTCGCGACGGATGCCCGCGAACGCCTCGCGGATCGGCTTACCGGCGGTCTCGATCGTCTGCCGCTGCGTCGGGTCCTCCTGCGCGAACAGCGCGACCAGGACCGCCGAGAACAACGCCGCCGCTCCGACGAACAGGAACACGCTCTGGCGGCTGCCGAACGCGGACGCCAGGAAACCGCCCAACGTCGGACCGATGACCGCGCCGACCGCCAAGCTGGTGGTCAAGGCGCCGGTGGTGCGCCCAGCTCGATCCGCGGGCACGAGCGACGTGACGAGCGTCATCGAAGGCGGGATGAATCCGCTGAAGAAGCCCTGACCGAGTCGCAAGGCCAGCAACGTCCACGGACCACTGGCGAACGCCATGCCGCCGACGAACAGGGCGATCGCGATCATCGCGCGGCAGATCATCAGCTTGCGCCCGACGCGATCCCCGAGCGCTCCCCAGATGGGCGACATGATCGTCGCCCCGAACGGCGCCGCGCCGAAGAGCACGCCGGCCCAGCGACGTTGCGCGACCGGATCCGTCACGCCCATCTCCTCGAGCAGGCTCGGGAAGAACGGGATGAAGCTCATCATCCCGATCGACGTGACCAGATTGGCGAGCCAAACGACTCGGAACGTGCGCTTCCAGGACCCCATGGGGCGAACACTCTGGCGCGTCAGCCGCCGATCCCAAGGCCAGAACCCCGAAAATCGGGCACCCCTGGGGCTGGCCTACTTCGCTACGCACGTTCGGCCGACTCCGCCAGATCGCTCCAGAGGGCGGTTCCTCTCTCTCTCGACCAGCCTTGGGAGCGCTGAGAACGGGGAAGGTCGAGCGTGCGGAGCGAACTAGGCCAGTCTCGCCACCCCTGGAGGCTGGCCTACTTCGCTACGCACGTTCGGCCGAC